>JAFGDW010000019.1 GCA_016931935.1 Candidatus Zhuqueibacterota bacterium
CATTCCTATGGCTCGTGCACCTACATCTATGTTCAGAAATCCCGCTGCCGTCGTCCCAACTTTCGTCACCTCTTGGGCAAAAAGTGAAGTGGTTAAAATAAAGGCAATCAAAATTACACTCTTTTTCATTTTCCTTCTCCTTTATTGAAAACGGAAAACAAACTATACCTTTCTGTTCTTTATAGTCTGTTTTCCGAAATGAAATACTCCACGTTACTTGATAACTGCAAATTTACCTGTTTTTTCGCCAATTTCACCAGCGTCCACATGATAAATATAAACGCCATATGAAATATCGAGCAAGTCTTTGGTCAGCATATTCCATATATAAGTTCCGTCAGTGATGTTCGGTGAATTATATTCTATTTCCTTAACCAACTGACCCCTTATATTAAATATTCTTATTGTACATTTTGATGGCAAGTGAATAAAGTGTAGCTCTCTGGGGCCTCGACCACTGGTATATGGACTAACAGGTTCCCAGGAATTCGACACGACATATGGATTTGGAACAACTTTAATATTTGCCATCTGCGACTTTGCCAGTTCCTTATCAATCTTTTGGCCAGATGTGGAAAATTGAAATACATCATAGGACATAAACGGCTTTGTGGTTTTAATTTGCAGTGTTTCACCATGTTTTGGATTACGATGCAAAGAATCCATAGTAGCCGTATCATAGCGCAACTGCCAGCTTATTACTAAAGAATCATTTGGACCGGGTTCCACAAAAATAATTTCATCTGTTCTTGTACGATCTGTAAAAGCCGTAAACATACCTTCTTCTCCCGGAAGAACGTCGCGCTCATAGAATCCAAAATCTACCAGTTCACCTGTTGTCATATTGGTAATTTTGACATTGACGGGTGTTGGTGGTAATATGCGTGTTGAGGAAACTTCCAGCTCGAGGGATGTGTAGATACCCACATCACCAAATTCGACCAGATAATCGTTGGGCAATCCTATTCCATAAGTTCGACTGTATCTGTAAATATTAAACACAGGAGCATATACGCTATCATTGCTCCAGTAGGTGCTGTCTACTCTTTGTGCAAGCTCAAGTGCATTGACCAACTGGACTCTGAAACCATCTGTAATAGGCTGCTCAAATCCGCGCTCCAGATTTTTGCTCTTTTTAATGAGCGAGTCGCCTGTTGTCACATTGATCAGACTAAAATTTTTGGTTGCCATGGATAAATCGTTTGATTCAGTTGAGATAACTGTATCTTCAAAAACAACCTGGTATGTAGCATCGTCTTTTATGGATGTTGGATCAACAATGACATAACCAACACTTCCGGTTGTACGGCCACCCTGCTGAAGGGCCAGATTTGAAATATCTGCCTCTGTAAATCCCGCACTTGGTGCTTCCGGTTTAGCAATACCTACATTACGTCCTTTGTCAATTGTTCCATCTAAAGCCATCACTAAATATTTGGAACATTCAGTTGGCGCAATTCCCAACTCTTCACCACCGCGGTCATATGCAGTAACAGCATAATAATAGGTTTGCCCGTTCGTCGCAGTAGAGTCAACAAAAGAGTGAACAATACCCGTATCATTTCCCAAATAAAATTCGACACCACGGACAGCAATCGGTGCATATCCTGTGATTCCGTTTGCCAAATCAAATTGGGCCAAAGGTTTACGGTATGCCGTGGAACCTTGACCGTCGGTAATGGGGGTCATGTCATTCCAGCCCGGGTCTGTTGAACGATATATGTTATATCCTTCAAAATCCTGGCCTGTAATTGGATCAATAAAATATTCTGCCACATCATCCCATAACAGGGTTACCATGTTATCACCGGGAATAACGGTAAGTGTCGGGATGAGCGGTGCTTTTGCAAAGTTATAATTTTCCTCGTAGGTTTTTTTGGCGTAATCACTGTTTGTAAATAAATCATCAAAATTATCGCCGAACATAATGCCAAGAGAAAAACGTTCAATACCGTTCGTCAACAGTGGAAAATAGCCAGAACCAAGCATCAAATCAGTATCGCTGAACTGACCGTAATCATTGAGATAACCGGGTTTGTATCCCTCCCAGAGGCCTTCATCATCGGTGAATTGAGGATTCATCCATATAAATATATTAAAAGCTGTGAGGCCGATCATATCGGATTCACCAATATCTGTTTTATCAATGTGTGGTTCGCCCGGCAAATTTGTATCCAACAGACCGTATTTGTTTGGCGTTCCTATCAAACCAGGGATTGCGCCAGCCGGTTGCCAGCCCGACGTCGGCTGACCATCATTTTCTCCAAAATCGCCAGAATTGGCCACACCATCAAGACCAACATCATCTGTTAAAGGATTCCAGTTGCTATTATTATCAACGCCATCATCTCGACGCTCATCAATATTGGGATTATCGAGACCTTCGCCAGTAAAATAATCGACATACTTTCGGCCGACGAAAAGAAAGTTTTCAACGAGAGTAGCACCTTCACCGTACTCGTAACCGTTGCTCTCGTCTATAAGGCCATTCAGGTTGTCATCAATGAGGTTGGCAGGTATTTCTTCGAACAGTTGTCCGGCATCATAATGATAGCTATTGTCCAAATAGGTGATGGTTACACCTCCGCTGGGCATGGTTGTAACTGTTCTTTCAAATGTAGTATAATCAACCAGAACAATGGGATCGCCAACATTAATGACGACGGGCGCAAAAAGTTCTTCGGTGATCACTTTACCTGGTCCTTCATTGGCATCGTCATCATCGTCAATACCGTCGAATGGATTTCCCGGGCTTTCATAATAAGCAAAACCCTGACAACCGACCGGAGTCCACCCTGTATCACCAATATCATCTCCATCAAAATGCCAGCCGATTTTTCTCTGCAGATCAAATTGGGCCGCATCATCACCACCATCACCGCCACCTTGTACACTTCGTCCAAAAACAGGACCGGACATGATGCCGAAAATCATTTTCGAGTGATTATAGGTACCGATGTTTTTGATATCGACCAATTGAAATAGCACATCTTCCACCAGCACATTTGACCACTGAAAACCGCGAACCGTACCGCGTAGTCCCAGTCCACGTCTTTCCAGATCTGTGCTATCCGGGAAAAATGAAAACTCGTCATTTTGATAATCATCAAATAAATAATAACTTTCCTGGTCGGCGTTAAGTATGTTTTTGCCAAAATAACCATTCCATGCTGCTGGCCAGCCTGGATCGTTAGTATCTTCGAACTTGTCGGGCCAGGTAACCGGCCAGGTTTCCGGTTGATGACTCATAGCTGCTCGCTGCATTTCTTCGTTGGCAAAACCAGGCAGCGGTGCCAGACATTGCCAGCTTCCGTCCTCTCGAGTATCGCCAGAGGAATCGCCGCTGCCGCCTGTATGAATTCCATTAGCCTCTGAGGATATATGCCGGATGATACCTTCTGTATCCTTGACTTCTGAGAGAAGCATATAGGAAATCAAATTGATATAATTGTGGCCGGAATTAATAGGCCACTCGCCGATATCGTCGGGATTAATACTCGTTCGATGTCCGACGTATCCTTCATTATAAAAGGTAGTTCGGATCATATTACCGGAATGAGAGTTGCGATAGCTATAGAGTTCATCTCCATGCAACTCATCAACCTTAGTTTGACTATAGGCCGCCGGCAAACAGAAAAGAGCGAGTATAAAAATGAAAAAAAGCGTTTGTTTCATATCGTAAATCTCCTTTTGTTAAAAACTAAGGCTGAGGCCTAGTTGAACTTGCCGCGGTGAAATGTACCATTCCGGCCGTTTATAATAATCCTCGGGGGTTCCGATTCGCGCTGCATTATAATATATCGTATCAAAATCAGGATTTGTAGTGTATTCCGGTGATCCCGTATCCGACCATACATTGGTGGCCATACGGCTATCTAACACATTGTAAACATAGGCAAAGAACATCACGTTCAATCCGGAAATTGGTATTCTCTTTGTCACATAGAGATCGAGGCTGAATATTTCGGGTCTGCGGGCGCTGTTATCAGGTAACGAAGATACCCCGACACCACCAACAAATGATCCCAGCGCCCAGCTCGGTGTATAGGGTAAACCGGTATTATATTGTCCAACCACCGAGAAAGTCCATGTGTTTGGGCGAAACATCAATTGCATATTAAAGGTATGGTTCTGGTCCCAATTTAACGGGATCAGGTTGCGTCGAGGTTCAGCTTTACTTGTTTCAGCATTGTACCTGTCTATTGGATTGGAATATGGACCCTCAGCGATCTGGAAGGTATAATCAACCTTGGCAGAAAAGACTTTGGTAAATCGCTGCTCGCCTCGAAATGTAATACCGCGGACATTGGCATAATCTCTGTTTTCATAAGTCGAGTAAGCAACAACATCGCGTACGGTTCTCTGAAGGGGGCTTGTTCCTACCCAGTCACGAATGTCACGATAGAAAACAGTAATATCAATTCCAATTCCATCCGCCACTTCCTGTTGCAGACCAATCTCATACTGGGTTGTACGTTGTGGATTGAGATCAGCATTGCCAAAAATGGAGTTTCCGCCGCCTGTGTTCAGCTTAAAACCCGGGGCGGCATAAAGCCATTGAAAATCAGGAATCTGGAAAAAATGACCATAAGAAAAGTGAATCACACCCTTATCGGTGATTGGATATGCAAGACCGATTCGTGGACTAACTTGAGTCTTTGCCTCGGTTTTTTTCCACATTATACTCTTCCGCTCTTCTGGAGTGTATTCGACCAGAATTTCCGCCGATGGATCGACATATTTATTTTCGGGTTTCATTGGGGTGTAAATGCTGGGATCCATAGGATCAACCGGCACATAATAGTTTGCATTAAAATAGTCGAAACGTAAACCAATGTTCATGATAATATCTGTAAATTCTATTTTATCTTGCACGTATGCACTGAATTCTATGGGTTTACGCGGTTCATCATAGACTGTCCTGTAAATACTCTCCTTTGGAGGAATAACAGGTTTAAACGGTTCAATAGGAGTCCCATTTTCGTCAAGACCAGCGCGCAGCGAATAGCTATCGAGATCCAGCTCGTGGGCTCGAAATTCAAAACCACCCTTGATCTGATGAACATCGCTAGCCTGGCTGGTAATGTCAAATTTGGTAATCCAGTATGCAGAGGTTCGCCAATATTGGCCCAAATCATTTCCCGCTCTGGCATAACTATAGTTAATGGGTGAATTGGATGAATCCGGATGAACGTACCCCTCAGGATTATTGGGATCAGCCACAAATCGTCTTTGAATACCATATTGTTCGAGAACGTGCATAATGCTGTCACCAGTAACTGTTCCCGGTTCGAAACCGGAAGAATAGTCTCCAAGATATGACATCATAAGACTGTCACCATTTGTCAAAGCAGGATCAAACGTGAACGATCCAGTCACGCCTCTTGACGTATCCATCGGCACATAAACAAGCCAGTATGGTGTTTGTGTTGGATCATCATACAAACGACTCTCACTACGTGTGGACATTCTATTTATTTTTAATTCATAGAATGTTTTGTTTGATAATACGTGGTTTATGGACAGCAACAATGTTTTTGTGTTACCCCAAGAAGGACTAACTCCTCCAGGTACAAACTTCATATAACGATTAAAACCACCCTCACTGTGCCACTCGGTTCCATTCCAGCTTAATCGCAGTTTCAAACTTGGCATAATGCTCCATGTCAACTTGCCAAGGCCCGTCCAACGATTGTTGGCTTGCATGGGCACGAGAGAACTGTCGCCCGGCAGACCGCAGGGAAGGAACCATTCGCGTCCGTAAAGGTAACCGGTATAATCATTATATCTTCCATTCAAAAAGAAGGAAAGTTTTTTACCAAATCCGGGAACCGGACCATTAAGACTCCCTTCAATATTATAAGTTGGATTAAATTTTTTGAGAGGATCTTCAGCGGTTGTATACACGTTTGTTTCATTTGTGAGTGGGTCTGTGACTGCCGTCAATGTTGATAAAACCGCATATTCATCGTCAGCACTGAGATAATCGCCCACATATCCTTTAACCTCACCATGATACTGTGAACCACCATCTTTGGTGATGATGTTGATAATTCCTGACATGGCCTGGCCATACTCTGCGTTAAAGGTACCGGAAATGACCTGTAGCTCTTCAACTGCCGTGTTCTCGACCGCAGCAGTAGAACTATTGGTAAAGGCATCAGTAGTGGCCACACCGTCCACCCAGTAGGCAACTTCGCTGGAACGACCACCACGAATATGGATACCTCCAGCATCAACAACGCCTGCGGTTAAACTGACAACGTAGTTGATACTTTGCGCTGGCAAGACTTCAAGCTCTTCAGAACCAACGGTTGCCAAAGATCCGGTCATATCCATCTGCACCACAGGTCGTTCAGCAACAATCGTCACCTCTTCACCCGCTTCAAGAACTGTGGGTGAGAGTTTAATGTTGATAGTTGTAGTCAAATCGATTCTTACATCGACATTTTCAATTCTCTGTTTGGTATAACCCATCATTGAGGCGACAAGAGTATATTTCCCAGGAGATAGATTGATGACATGATATTCACCTTCTAGGTCCGTCGCGTCGCCCATTGTTGTCCCTTCGACTGTAATGTTAACACCCGGTAAAGGCTCATTGGTGTCAGAATCCATTACTCTACCCGATATTTTCCCCGTTGTCCCAGCGAACAACGAAATGGGAGTTAATAACAGCAAGGAACAAAGCACAAAAAGAATGGCTAGAGAAATACGTTTCATAGCAATGTGCTCCATATTAAATTGTAGGTAAATTAAAAGTTAGTACAATTTAGAGTTTTAAATTTGATATTCAAGCAATTTTTTGTGCAATCTTAAAAAATGTAAAATCAAAGACGAAAAAGAGCGTCCTGTTACACAAAAAAGGTGGGCTTGATGTTTTTTTCAAGCACCACCTTTGTTATTCATTCAAAATTATCCTATTTAATGACCGCAAACTTGCCGATTTTTTCGCCATATTCCCCGGCATCTATATGATAGATATAGATACCATAAGCAATATCAAGCTGATCTTTTGTTTGCATGTCCCAGATGTATGTGCCATCGAGAACATTTCCTGCGCTATTGTGTTCTAATTCCCGCACCAGCATTCCACGCACGTTGAATATTTTTATGGTACATTGCGGTGGCAGGTGGGTAAAATGTAATTCACGGGGACCGCGACCTCTTGAATAGGGACTGATTGGTTCCCACGAATTCGACACTACATAGGGATTTGGCACCACTTTCACTCTATCCAAAGTAATCAAAGCAGGATTTACTGATTGTCCTTTTGTGGTAAATTCCAGAACATCGTTTGCTAAAAATGGTTTATTAAAACCTATCTTTAGCCAATCTCCAGGCATCGGATTTCTCCGCACTGAATCATCCGTACCAGAGACAAGCGTTATCTGCCAGGTAACAACCAAAGAATCTTCGCTATTGGGCTCCAGCATGATAATTTCGTCTGTTCGGGTGCGGTCTGTAAATCCCGTAAATAGTCCATCCTCACCCGGGAGCACATCCCTTTCATAAAATCCAAATTCGATTGGCTCACCCGTCAGCGTATTGGTTATCTTGAAATTTACTGGCATGGCTTCCAGCGTTCTACTTGCAGAAATTGCCAATTCGACCGACGAAGCGATTCCCAACTCACCAAACTCAAGCAAATATTCGTTAGGAAATGGTAAACCCTGCAATCTGCTGTACCTGTAAGGTTCAAAATTAAAAGCAAAGATAGATTCATCGCTCCATCGAGAGCTATCCGTATTTAGAGTCATTTCATTAGGATTATTCAATCTGAGTTGAAAACCTTCTGTTATCGGCAATATATCGCCGAATTTGACATTGGTATTTTTATTCATCAATGTATCCGGACCACCTGAGCCTGAAATATTGACCAGTGTAATATTTTTGGTTATCATTGTCAGTTTGTTGGTCGTTTCACTGGTGAACGATGTATCTTCGAATGAGATTCGATATCGAGCACCTTCCTTGATTTCTGTTGGATTAACAATTTTATATCCAACCTTGCCTTGTGTTTGTCCATCGCCTTCAATCAGAACAATATCATTCAATGATGCATCAACAAATCCGGATACAGGCGCTTCAGGACGAACAGCGACCACGTTGGGTCCTTTGTCTTCAACCTCACCGGCTAAATTCAGGGTGATAAATTTGGTACATTCAGTCGGAGCAATACCACCTTCGACCGAACCACGATCATAGGAAGTAACCGCATAAAAATAGGTCTGTCCGTTGACCACAGTCGAATCTGTCCAGCTGTTTACAATACCGCTATTCGTACCAAGATTAAATTTAACACCTTTGATATGAACCGGATGAAAACCGGAATATTCATTATTCAAATCAAACTGCGCAATTGCCTGACGATATTGGGTAATACCCTGACCATCTGTGATGGGCTTGGCATCGTTCCAGCCCGGATCAGTTGACCGATAAATCTTGTACCCTTCAAAATCCTTTCCGGTAATAGGATCTTCCGATTCTTCTGCGAATGTATCCCATATCAAAGTCACCTTTTTATCACCTGGAATAGCTTTGACATTCGGAATATTAGGTGCTTTTGAAAAATTATAATTTTCAGTATAGGCCTTTGTAAACCACTTTACATTTTCCAGATAATCATCCCGGCTGATACCACATAGTGTTCCCATGGAAAAACGTTCGGTGGTTCCTGATTGAAGCGGAAAATAACCGGAACCATACATCAATTCAATATTGGCATTGAGCAGCTCCTGGTCAAAAAGACCGGGAAGGTTAAAACTCCACACTTTTTCATCATCATATTGTGGCAAATTTTCCCAAATATACAAAGTAAAACTTGTCAATCCGATCATGTCGGTTTCACTAATATCCACGGCATCAAAATGCGGCTCGCCTTTTGTCGGAACACCATCGCCCTCGCCAGGATCACCGGTATTGGCTTTTCCATCACGGCCAACGTCATCGTTGGCAATATCCCAGTCGCCATCATTATCAATACCATCGTCTCGTCGTTCATCAAGCAAGAGATTATTTTCACCATTACCCGTAAAATAATCGACTGCTTTTAATCCCACGTTAAGATAGGTGGTAAAAGCATCATCACCTTCACCAATAACAGCACCATTACTTTCATCGATAATGCCGTTGAGATTATTATCAACCAGATCGAACGGGATTTCTTGCAGTAATTTGCCAGCCCAAAACTTGAAAATTAGATCCTGATAAGGGATTTTTAGCGTATCGACGCCTTCCTTAGCCAATGTGGTCACGCGCCGTTCAAATGTCTTATAATCGATAACAACAATTTGATCGCTTGCATTGAGGTTTTTCGCCTCAAACATAGTCTCGTCAATAATGATTCCGTCTCCCATCATTCCATCGCCGTCATTATCAATGCCGTCAAAAGGATTTCCAGGTGATTCAAGAAAAACACCACCAAAATAACCTACCGGCGTCCAGCCACCTCCACCAATATCATCATTGTCATATAAAAAGGCAGAATCAGATAGTTTATCAAAGCCGCCCATATCATCACCGCCATCGCCTCCACCTGTCATATGGTCTCCCATATTGTTGCCATATTTGTAAGAGAACATCACTTTGTCATGATTATATGTGCCGACGTTTTCAAGGTCGAACAGCGTGAACACGCCATCTTCCACCAGGGCATTGGACCACTGAAAACCGCGCTCCCACATGCGGATACCCAAACCACGACGCAGAGAATCGGTACTATCTGGATAAAATTTCCATTCAGCGTTGGTGTAATCATCTGCGACAAAAAAACTCTCCTCATCGGCATTTAAAATATCCTTGCCAAAATAGCCGTTCCATTGACCAGGCCAACCCGGATCGACGGGATCGTCCATTTTATCCGGCCACACATCTGGCCAGGCAAATTTCCATTTGCTCATGGCAATTTTGTTGGTATCGCGTGCGGCAAAACCGGGCAGTGGTAAAAAAGTCCACCAGTCACCATCGGGACTCTGATCACCCGTAGAATACGAGATAACACAGCTTCGCACAGTCGAGGTAATATGTCTCACCTGTCCTTCCGTATCAATGACCTCGCTTCCAACAAAAAGATTGCCATCAATAAGATACATGGTACCGGAGTTAATCGGCCATTCGCCAACAAATGCCTCGGGATCATTGTTCACCCGCCCCCACGTACCATCATTATAAAATGTGGTGCGGAACAGGTTACCGGCGTGAACGCCGGACCTGATTTCCAAAAAATCTCCGTGCAAGCCCTCCATCTGAGCCAGCGCCCCGGTGGCGATCAAGCACACGAGAAAAAGTGTACAACATAACAAAACTTTTATTTTCATATTCTTATCCTCCAATACGCTTAAAAGCCAACAGAGAGGCCAACTTGAATTTGACGTGGTGCAACATACCAGGCAGGTTGCAACACATAGTGCTCCACTGTACCGATTCGGTCCGAGCTATAAGAAACTCGTGATGGAGTAATATTGGTTGTATAATCAGGCGAACCTGTATCGCCATATACAGCAGTTGCGTCGTTCGAGTCAAACAGATTCTGTACATAGGCAAAAATATTTAGATCAAAACCGGAGACCCGAAATCTTTTATTCACCCGGATATCAACAGTGGTTTGTTCGGGTCTAACCGAGCTGTTTTCACGCAAGCCGGATAAAGCCGTTCCACCGACAAATTCCCCACGCGGGAAAGAGGGAGTGTAGGGGAATCCGGAGTAATAGCGGCCAATACCGGAAATGGTCCAGGAATTTTTTGTCCAGATAACCTGACCAGTTAATGAATGGCGCCGATCCCAATCGAGTGGGATGAGATTTAACTGAGGTTCTTCTTTATTTTGCACCGCATTAAAGGCATCGTTGGGATCAGAATATGAGCCTTCAACTATGGTGAATGTATAATCGACATTTGCTGAAAAATTTGCAGCCATCCGGCGTTCCAGCTTTACAGTAAATCCTCTCGAGTTTGCATAATCCCTGTTCTCATAGGTTGAATATTGAACGCTTGGAATTGCAGTCGTGACCAACGGACTGGTACCAACCCAGTCACGGATATCACGATAAAAGATAGTAAAATCAATACCTGTATTTTTTTCAATTTGCTGCTGCAAACCAATTTCATATTGAATTGTTCGCTTGGCATTCAGGTCTGCATTGCCAAAAACAGTCGTTCCACCGGAAGGATTAATCTTGAAATCCGGCTGGGCATACATTTGGCTGTACTGAGGAATCTGGAAAAAATGGCCATAGGAAAAGTGAATGACTCCCTGGTCACTGATTGGATAGGCAATACCCAATCGAGGACTAATTTGCATTTTGGGATCTATTTTCGTATGCATAAATTCCTTACGTTCTTCCGGTGTGTATTCTTCGAACTGAGCGAGCCACTCTTCATACTGCTTTTGATTTAAACCTGAAGGCGGATCTTCCCACCCGCGATAAGTGTGTTTTGCCTTCATCGGATGATAGATATCCGGATCTTGGGGATCAGCAAGAACTACATAATTGGCATCAAACCAGTCAAATCGAAATCCAAGATTCATGATAATATCTTTGAACTCCATCTTGTCCTGGAGATAGAGTGAAAATTCTTTGGGTTTACGAATATAGTCGCTTCTTTGTGGGCTATCAATTGTAGGAATGGTTGGCGTATATGGAACAATCTCTTCGTTAGCATTCGGATCCGTTGCTGCAATCAGATTATAGTTATGAGATTCCAGATTATGCATACGAAACTCAAATCCGCCTTTTAACAAATGAACTTTGGTCAACTGAGTCGATAGATCAAATTTAGTAATGAAAGAACGAGTGCGACTCTCACCAAAATTATGCCCGCTGCCATCGTTATTAAATGAATAGTTTGTCGGCACAGCATTGGAATCCGGATGGATATAACCTAACGGTCCATCTTTTTTTACATACCACTCATACTGCCTGCGTTCTGATTTCAATTGCTCAAATAACGCTGCATCCTCTTGCGAATCCCGGGGATAAAGTGTCACTTCCGGAAGAAAAACACCATCATCTGTCGAATCTGAATAAACATATACATAATATTCCGGCATAGCATAAGGATTTTCATAGACATAGCTTTCACTTTGATAATCGAGATAGTTAATACGCACTTCGTAAAAAGTTGTTGGTGAAAGTGTATGATTGAAAGAAACAATGTGAGACTGATTTTGGCTGTGTCCTTCACCGGTTCCAGTCGGCACATAACGATAAGCCTGGTCATAGCCATAGGGTCTATCATATTTATTCCACATCAGGTTATAGCTCATCTTCATATTGGGTGATGGTCGCCAGGTCAATTTGCCCTGGGCGGAAATATTTTCACCCTGTCCCATGGGGACAAGAGAACTATCACCCGGAACACCAGTTGATTTAAACCAGTCGCGACCATACAAATTGCCGGAATAATTATGCCAACGAGCATTGGTAAAGAACGTCAACTTGCTTCCCAAACCTGGCACCGGACCACTGAGGCTCGCATCGACATTATATTCTGCATTAAATTTTTTCAATGGATTGCTATAGTGTCCTATGCTGCCTGTGGCAACTCCCGCATCATTGTACAATGTTTCAACTTCATCCAGAACTTTGTACTCATCGCGATTGCTAATATAATCTCCAACATAGGCTCTAATCTGACCGCTGTAGGTCGGCGATCCCTCTTTTGTAATAATATTGACGATACCGGACATCGCCTGTCCATATTCAGCATTAAATGTACCGGAGATAACCTGTAATTCCTGTACGGCATTATTTTCAGGCTGAATACCTTGGCCATAGTTACTCACATTCGTTACGGGGACACCATCAACCCAAAAAGCAATTTCATCACCACGACCGCCGCGAATGTGGAATTCACCACCTTCACGAACAACTCCAGCCTGTAGTTCGAGTACGGAATTGACAGTAAAAACCGGCAACTCTTGAATTTGTTGTGCACCAACGTTAGACATGGAAGCCGTCTTGTCCATTTGTACAATCGGACGTTCAGCAACGATGGTCACCTCTTCGCCTTCAATGACACTTGCCTGCAGTTTGGCATTAACAGGCGTAGTTAAATCGATTGAAACAGAAACATCTTTAATATTTTGGGTGTTATATCCCATCATCGACACTTTAATTGTATACATACCGGGCGGAACATTGATGATGACGAACTCACCATCGAGATTGGTTGCAGCGCCCATTTGCGTCCCTTGAATGACTATATTTGCTCCAGGCAATGGTTCATTGTTTTCGACATCAACAACCTTACCGGAAATTTTACCCGTCACACCGGCAAACAGTGTTGTTGTACTTAACAAGACGAAACAAAAAAGAACCAAGAACAGAGCAGTTTTATTATGAACTCTCATTCTTAACACTCCTTTTTTTGTTTATTGGCAGCTTTTTTTAACTGGATTTTTTTGAAAAACATTTTAAAAACCCAATCCGACTGAAAACATCTGGATTTCTTTGAGCACACCAAAATCCTGATAAGCATAATCAATCGTCAACATCATGCCACTGACATCCCAGTGTACACC
>JAFGDW010000301.1 GCA_016931935.1 Candidatus Zhuqueibacterota bacterium
ACTCATACAAGTATTATCTGACGAATTTGGGAAAACGAGTCATTTCGGCTGCTTTAAAAATCAATGAATATGTGCTTGTCCCACAGATGAATACTGTCTAAATAAAAAAACGAAAAGATCGTTTAGTAACTGCCAACTAATTTTCTGCCAAAAAACGGCAGAAAGTTACTCGTCAGTTACTAACGCAACGGACTGAAAAACCATAACGCTTATCGTTGCCGTTACGACTTACATCTGGACGAGTGTAATGCAGATGGCGGGTCCAGGCGTAATCACTGCCACTCGCCGTGGAAGACCAAAAGTGGGCGAAGGTTCCCATATAACCGAAATTACGATTGTCGTAGTGACGGAATCCCCCGGGAAGCATGGACAGGCCGCTTTCTCCAAATGCAGCGTTATTCTCCAAATTTCCATCATACCATAATGCAGCGTTGCCCGCCATTTTACTGCCTTCATTAGAGCCGCGAGATCCAGTCGCATCCGCATCTGATTGACTCATGCCCAAATACATTTCCAACTGCTTCCACTCGTCATCAGTTGGCACATGCCAGCCTGCCGGGGCGATATTGCGGCTATCATTCACTGCGTGCCAGTTGTAAAGGCTGCCATATGTTGCAGTGTTATCCATAGTGTTATCATAGTTGCAGTAAGCGCCTGTTGATAAATTGCTCCATTCAGAAGCGCCGGCTACATTAGGTATTGGATCGCCGTTTCGATAATGCGTAACTTTTAGATTTTCTGTCATCCACCATTGATCACCGATTTTTATAATGTTATAAGCGTTGCCATCAATATCAGTTATCGTTTCAGTAGAATCATCAGCGCCAGATCGTTGCAAATAGACAATTACTCCGGCATGATCATTGGCAATGGCCGCAGCCTCAGAGACCTGACTGTCATAAATAGACAAGTATAACGCATCGCTATCTTCGAATTCCCACGAAAGTTTAGTGTAGGGCGTCCCTTTGTCAACGCCGTAATCCCATCCATACAAAACCGCGAATTGGTTCGCCAAATGCCACGAAACAACCGGAGATACCAAATTCTCAGAACCATCGATATATACAATCCATGAATCCTGGGCAATATGCATCGTTCGCCAGTCAAAATTAAAGCCCCAGCCAATCAGGCCTTCCCAGTATCCGAAGATGCTGAAATTAGCGCCGGATGAATCCACAAGGACGATATTGCATAGACATGGTCCTTCAAGACTGCCGGAATAGTCCGTGCTAACAAAAATCCGTGGAGGAATTTCCAGTGATGAATATTCATTCAGGGAAAAAGTCCAGTTGGGCGCGTCATCGCCGATAATGCGGTGACGCCATTCGTATGGATAATAATTCACTTGCCATTCGGCGCAGAACTGATACCAGCCCTGCGGAAACCATCCGTAATTATGCGCAGCGCGGATCGGGGCAAAAACTGGAACACCGTAAGCAGCGGCGATCGGGATGTCCCAGTCAGGCCACTTAAGCTGGTAGCTTTCCACAAACACTGCAGCGTCGATTAGGCCCTGCGTTTGAAAATCGTACAAACGATATACTTTCGATCCCCGATGATACCCTGCAGCCATGAATCGGGAAAACTCGCCAACATATGTCGAGATAGTGTCATTAGAAACAATGCCGCCGGCAAAGGACCACGTTGTGTCGTTCCAGCGATAGATGGCCAGAGAACTATCGCCATATAGGAGCGCCTCGGTTGAAAGCGGGAATGACAATTTTGCCATTGCATTTGGCTCCAGGCCACCCGTGTTGATTGTAATTGCGGTCCCCATCGGCGTGAGACCATCCAGTAGCGTATCGGGAAAAACGAATGCAGGCGATTCTGAAACAGTTACTGTAATATCGCTGGCAAACGCACCGGACGGAAACTCTACGGAAAATCCGTTCGGCAGCGAAATCGAGCCACCTGCCGCGCCAATTGCCACGATGTTTTCCCTCGGTGTCTGAACGATTATCGTTGTGTCACGCGAGCAAATTAAATGGTTCAGCTCAAGCGTGCGAATCGACTCACCACTGGCCCGAAAGGTGAATAAAAAATTATTGGATTTTGGAGTCGCCGGTTTCGCTATGGATCGAGTAGCAATTGCTGTGCTGGCGCCGGAGCCACCATCTGTCAATATCATCTTGTGAACCCGTGTTAATTTTTCTGTTTTTAACTGGCACAAATAAACACCTGCCGCGACATATCTGCCGTTGTTGTTCGTTCCATCCCACACGATCTGGTTTGCGCCCGATGCGAATCGCTGAACCGGGTACGATTTTATTTCTTTGCCCAAAATATTGAAAATGGTTATTTCCGCTGATAACGCCGTCGGCAACTCAAAATAGATAACCGTGGATGGATTGAACGGATTGGGATAATTACGCAGCATAACATAATCGTGCGGGAGTTCCGGCTCAGGTTTATCAATGTTGACAAAGGAAATTGATATTGTAAATGAGCCGTTACTTAAGGAATAGTCAGTGTAGGCGTCCGATGTGTTGCGCTCATTGATGATTTCCACCAATGCTCCTTCAACCGGATTGTTCGATAAGTCGGTGATTACGCCCTGAATGACGACCTGAGAATGAATGGCGGTGGTATATAGGAAAACGAAAAATGACGTGATAATGATTTTAAATATTTTCATAAACGATCCTCCAATTATTTTCAATATTTATTAATTATCAAAGTCAATGGCGATCCGGCTATTCGGATGCAATGTCCATCCTACCAATAATTCTGTCCGCCCGGTCTTATTTTTCTAGCTTTTGCTTCCATGCTTTGCCCACCGATCCTGCCCAGAATGTCCGGCATACACCGTATGATCTATAGAGCTTATCGAACTTCATGCTACAGCACTAACTAAATCACCTGTTGAAGGGCATTCGGCGCACCGATCGTTAGCTTACAACTAATTTTTATAAATTGCACAATTTTTCTGGATTTCAAAATCTGCCCTTCAATCAGGTGAATTTTGATGTTATGTTACCCATATTTACTAATTATGTACTATTTTATTGTAACCAATACAAGCCACTTTTTTATCATCTAATGAGAATGTACCTCGGATAGCCGATGCTAATTTTATCCAATTTGTTCCGTCGGTATTTACAATATAAAGTGCCTTTTCACTTTTACGATTCCATATGATTATTTTTTCTCCATTATTTGAGATTTCAAATTTACAATAAGTTGAGACATTATTATCTATTTCAGTAAAATCACTACCGTCATCGTTTATAGAAGCGATTCCACAGCCATTTTCGTACCGAAAGTAGGCTAACCGGTTGCTATTTGAGGATATTGAAATTGGAGAAAGCCAACTTGCATGATCATCAATCAAGGTATTGTTGGTACCATCCACATCTATCACAAACAACGAATCACCAATACTGTTCACTTTATTATTTTTAATATATGCTATCTTTGCATCATTATGTGTAAAACAAGGATAACTATAGAGAACGTGGTAATTTGAATTTTGTATATTTTTTTCACAATCGATAACTGTTTCCGAGTCATCTGCTAAATTAAATATAGTTAGGTTTTGTTCTTCTACTTTTTGATCGTCCCATATGAAATTGATATATGTTATTTTTTCACCATCATGGGAGAACGATGGATAGCGTTTATCGGTATTTGAAGTATAAGTAAGTCTCCTTATATTTGAACCATCAACATCCACTAAATATAAATCTTCACCTTCATCATTTAATGCAACAAATATTATCCTTTTTCGATTAGGTGATAATTTTGCATTACCTATACGCTCAAATGGAAAACGATAATAAAAGTGTGTATCACTCGAATCCAAGTACATTCGATAGAATGAATCAATTCCAAGGTTTAGAATTTCAGTGTCATTTGATATAAAGTAGAGTGATCCGCCGGAGCCGGTATCTTCCTTCAATACTTTTAATTTTTTGCCATCACTATCAATTAGGCACCAAGAATATTTCTCTTCAATCCATGATTCAGTTTCAGTAGGGAAATCGCAACTCATAAATATTGAAATTGCTAGGAGAAAATATATAAAAATTAGTTTTCTTTGCATATTCGATATGATAGCTATTCTATTAAAACATAACGCCTAAATCGCCCGTTGAAGGGCATTGGACGCACCATTCGTTACTATAAAAATAGATTTTTAGAAGTTGCACAAATTTTCTGGATTTCAAAATCTGCCCTTCAATCGGGTGAATTTTGATGTTATGTGAAGTTTAAAATTATAGGGGCACTTAAGAATCAAGTTCATTTACTCCTTTGTATATTACATCGGAGTTCAAAGCCCTTGTAAAAGGTTTGTATTAGTGTCGCTTGCTAATTTTTAGCAAGCATCCCAAAAGGGAAAGTGCCCCTATGAAATTAAACCGACATCAGATTCCAATTCTAATAATTTTTTTGTCTTTACTTTTTCAAATTGGTTATCAATAAATTTGTCAGGATACTCTTTTTTAGAGCTTATAATACAAAGATTAATTAAAAAAGATTTTTTCTTTTCTGTTGAATCATATGAATCAAAATTTATAATATATTTTCCAGATCGATTATATTTCGCTTCATAGTATGCTTTTGATAATTTTTTTAATTCTGAAGGTACATTTTTTTTGAAATCAACCAGTTTTTTTAATAGTGAAGTTATATTCGCATCCATTTTATAAAGGATGTGCAAATCGTTTACTTCTAAAAAATAGAACACCCACCCATAGGATTTATTATTGTATATTGCACCAGATATTTTCAAATTTAAATCAAAAATCACAGCTCGCTTAAAAAATTCTGAAGTTCCACCATTATTATTAATAATGTTTTCTCGATTTTTTATATAATAAGTAATTTTCGCCGCTATTAAATTCAAGAATCTTTCATAGGTGGTTTTCTTTACCGTGACTATAGGTAATCTTAATTCATAGCCAAGATACTTGAATGAGTTATTAGCTAAAGCAGTACAAGATTTTTCATTATTTACATCAAGACCTAAAATCTGTAATTCATTTTTTAATCCTATAAAACAGTTGTTCTCTGATAAGTTTTTGTCTATTATCATAATATCATCAACATATCTTCGATAAAACTTCACTTTTCTACTGACTTTACTATCAAAGGAACCCAAATATATATTTGCTAAAATATTCGAAATTGAAAGACCTTGAGGAACTCCCTTCATATTTTTCAAATTTTTTAATTCCGATTTGTAATATTGTTTATGAGGTGTCGGATTTTGTATTGCCTTTATAATCAAATTTAAAATAAATTCAACTTGAATCCTTTCTTGTAGTGTATTTATTAGTATTTTCTGATTAATATTATCATAAAATCCTTTTATATCAATTTGCATTATTTCTAAGTTACCATTAGCTTCCGTTTTATAAAAATCCTTAATTTCAGAGATGTAACTATTTGGTAGGGTTCTGTTTACGTATTCAGGAAAAATCTCGTGTAAAATTTCTTTTAGTACTGACAAAACAATTTTATCTCTAATAGTAGCAATAGAAATAACACGAGGATTTTTATCTCTTCCTTTTAATTTTAATAATTCTCTGTATGGCGAAAAACAATAACTATTGTCCTGACATTTTCTATTAATTATGCTTAAGTGAAACTCTTTATCTTTAGTAAATATCTCATGATTTATTCTATCAACTCCTACACCTAATGAAAATCTCACTTTCTCATCATAAATCGTGTTTAAGAAATCGATATCAAAATATTTTTTTACTTCATCGGTAATGCTTTCCATAGTAGCTGCTGACCATAAGTTGAGTTTTTAATTGTTGTTTGAATTTTCCCGTGCAATTATATAATTCTGGTAAACTGTAAGAGACATATGGTTGTAAAATATTAAGCTTCGTCTCCTGAAAATAAAAATCAATAAGATTGAAATTAAAATAAAAACGTATTTTGCAATACAATTTGAATATAGAAAAAAAATAGAAATAGCATTCAATAGCATAATGAATTCGACATTACGATAAAAACCAAACATGCTAAGGAAAACCATAAAATTGGTATTAATATTTTTTTGTTTTATAAAATCCTTACACCAATTATAAATCTGAATGTTATCGGATAATTCTGCTGGGACATCTTTTTTGACAAATTCTCTAAATGTCTGATCAATTTGGGCACCCCAATTTTTCAAATCCTTATTAGGTGAAAAACTTTCCAATTTTTTCTCAATTATAGAGATTATCCTTCCATAATAATTTACAATTGGTTCAAGGATCAATCCGATTAAAATTACTAATGTAGGAAAAATTAGTAGTAGTAATACGGCAGGAATTTTCAATATAATAGTATCTTGAATATTTAAAAATCCATTATATAAAAAATAATGTAATGTCACTAAAATAGAAACAAGCAAACCCGTTAAAAAATAAACAAAGAATTCCCAAAGGCTAATATTTATTTTTTCTATCATTTTATACCTTTATTTTTTTAACACATAACCCATGGCTCACCTGCAAAACCGCTACACAAAAACTGAAAAAAGAAATGAACGATTATCTCTTTAAAAATTTGGATTTCAAGCACGGCGGTTTTGGTCGGGTAGGTACCCGGCGAGTTACTCCCATACGAATTTAATCTATTTCATAATTATGCTGTACAGGAGCACTTTTCCAAATACCCCCCGCCGAACCCAGCGTCCTAGTTTCCCAGAACTGAGCTCTCCAGCAAGACGTGAGCAAGTCGTCTTCCGTCATATAAACCAGCATGGATTTCCTGGTGGCACTTTCTACAAACAAACAGCGTCTTCCGTGTAATCGCTATCATCTTCATTACCCATTTTGGTTGCTCTTTACCATGCCATCTCTTTTTCAAGTCTTTGAGCTTCCTAATGTGATGCGCTTCAACAGCGACGTGTTGTACTCCACATAATTCGCATACATCGGCAAGGAGTCGTTTGATTAGCTCGTTGCGTTTTACGTAGATTGTCTGTATTGTATCTTTTATAACCGTGCCGTTTTGACGTTGGATCGGCTTTTTTCCGAATATAGCTGTTAACGGTTTCTTGTTGCCCCGATGGATTTGCACGCCAATCAGTTTACTCGTCGTTGCCGTTCGGAATAGCTGGTATCGTCGACGAATCGTCTGCATTTTTGTGCAATGTTTGGCCGCCAGTGTTTTGATTAGTGACCGCTTCCATTTATAGCGCAGGTGCCATAGTTGATTCAGATTGTGGATGCGACTATAATAATTGATCAGCCCTTGCAATTCAACTTCATAAGTGCTGATAATATCATAGTCACTCAGGTTGAGTAGTTCGCGTCGTTGAAAACAGCGGTTTCCTTTTTGAACACGTTTTAACCATGTCTTTGTGACATCATATGGAATAGCAAGGTGAAGCCGGTGATTTAATGTGCGTCGTTTGTGAACGCCCATTTTTGCATGGTGGCGGATCTTAGTCACTTTATTTTTGCTATCCATCAGATTAATGTGGTAATTCAGAAATCTCGCCTTTCCCGTTCGCGCATTCGTGATCAATGTCTTGGATGCAGACATCTCCAAATCAATACCTTTCAGGAAATTTTTGATTTTCTTCTTTATTGCGATAGCATCCGCTTTCGTGCCGATCAAACCTAACAGAAAATCATCTGCATATCGCACATACATTAATCGTTTGAAATTCGGGTCGTTTGGGAGTCGGCTCGGAAGCGTGGTGTATTGTTTCCTGAGTCTCTTGGCTTCTTTCCAGTCTCCACGTTTTCTCGCTCGCTGTTCACGACTTGCCAGATTAATATACTCCATGTTGTATTGCCGCGATTTCCCCTGTGTGTATTCAGGGATGATCTCATCTTCGATAAAACTGTCAAGTTCGTTCAATACGATATTGGCGATGATCGGACTGCAAATACCACCTTGTGGAGCGCCGGAGTAGGTCTTGTGGTATTTCCAGCCTTCAAAGTAACCCGCTTTCAACATATCCTTGATCAGTTTAAGAAGAGACCGGTCTTTAATCTTGCGACTGTATATATTATATTAAAAAGGGACCATATTTCACTTGAAAAGTATACCACTTATTATTAAATCCTGTAATTTAATTACAGGAGC
>JAFGDW010000302.1 GCA_016931935.1 Candidatus Zhuqueibacterota bacterium
AACGTCTCTGCTAAAGGGATGCGGCCTAAATAATGATTGAACTAACCCGCGCAAAAAACGCGCGGGAAGCTCATCATCGCTTTATAATTAAGGCAAATCAAATCGGATCATTGTCTGGTGCTGCAGTAGTATTTTGGTCATTATTTTCAATTTCTATAATTTCATTTTTCTCGCTAGTTGATAATTCACTATTGACTTGATGTCTTACCACCTCCGGCAAATAATCCCTGAATGTTTCCCCATAAATATCCCACACTGTTACAAATAATGCGGCGATAATCGGTCCAATAATAAAACCAATAATGCCGAACAGACTAATTCCCCCGACAGTGCCGAAAAATATCAGCAGTTCGTGCATCTTGGTGTCGCGACCAACCAGCCGCGGACGGAGCAGATTATCCACACTGCCAACGAGCAATCCGCAAAATAGCAGCAAGGCGATCGCTTTAATGAAATGACCGGATGCAGCCAGAATAATGACTGCCGGAAACCACACCAATCCCGAACCCACCAACGGGATAATGGAAAGCGCCGTCATCACAGTTCCCCAGAACAGAGCATTATCGATACCAACGGTCCAGAACGCCAATCCTGCCAGACTGCCTTGAAGCAAACCGATCACCAGCGTACCTTTGATTGTTGCGCGAGTCACTGAGGTAAACTTGTCAAGCATACGCGTTTCGTCAGTATCGGTGAGCGGCAGGTAGTACAGAATTTTTTCAAGAATGCGGTCGCCTTCTTTCAGAAAAAAGAACATGGTGTATATGAATATAAAAAACAGAAACAGGAAATTAAATGTGGAAAGCGTAGCAGAAGACACGCTGTTGAACAGAAAATTACTGACAATTTTCACCAGATCGCCGAGTTTCTGCAGGATAAAATCGCGATACGTGTTCAGCGTGTCGTAAAATGGTATGGATTGAAATAATTTATCGAGTGCATTGGGTTCCTGCAATTGCTGCGTGATCCAGGGCCGAACCGAATTGCTAATTTTTATGGCCTGACCAGCAACAATACCAAGTAGTCCCAATAGTGGCAGGAATATGATAAGCGAAATAAATACCAATGTCAGTGCGGAGCTTAGATTTTTCCTGCCTCCAAACCATTTTTCGAAACGGTTATAAATTGGCTTGGTCATTCCGGCAAAAATACCGGTGATTAAAATGACCATCAGAAATTGCCGAATCATAGCAATAAAAATGGCAGAGATTAGCAGAACAACAACGATCAGAATCGTACGGTTTAAGGATTGACGATCCATGCTTTCCTCATTTGGGTATTTCGAGCAGATATGTTTTCACTACAAACCAGGTATTTTGAAACTACCTGGTTTGTTTTTTGAAGATTATAAGAAAATAATAATGCTATTTACTCGATGATTTTGACGCCGGTTTCAGCCACACCGCTTTATCACCTCCAGCGGGCAGTTGGATATTTTTCAATTCAAGCGCACCATTCTTAACCGATACTTTAGTATCTGCGGAAAAGTTTCCGCTCCAGGTGTTATAAAAGCGAGCCAGGTAATTACCATCATCGGCGCCTGTTACATCAAGTGTTAATTCTGATTGAACTTTCTCATTATTATTCAAAAGCCAAACAAACAATTGCTTATCTCTTTGCAAGCCCATGTACTCAATCTGTTTCTCTGAACAGGAAACAGCCATCTCCTTTAACGCATCCGGCTTTTCCTGAAGCATAATAGCTACAAAATCTGCTGCTGTTTTGAAGTGGAAATAGTGCTTGCTGTACAGATGCCATTCCCACCACCAGGTCATTGGCAGAATTGGAGTCGGCGAGAACATGCCGCGCCACAATCCATTGTGCATTTCACCCTCATACATCGCTGCCGGATAATCCTGATCAGGGCCTTTCCAGCCGAGCGCGTATTCGCCAACGACATCGGGTTTGTTGAACCGGGTGGTATAATCGACAATGCCGGCATGCATATCGCTGGTCGGGCCGTAATTATGGCGCTGCGTGAAATCAATATCCGGGATGTCCCACAAACCCGGCACCTCACGACGCACCACGCTTGTGGAAACCAGATGCTTGTACGGATCGATTTGCTTTAAATAGAGCGCCATTTCCGCATGCCAACTGACAATCGCTTCGGCAGGTACCTGCTGCCATTCCATCACATTATCGATTTCGTTCCAGAACTCCCACACCGCTAAATGTGTGCTGTATCCCCAACGAGCGACCATGTACCGTAACTTTTTCTTGTAGATATGTCTGGCTTCTTCATTGGTGAAAAAATCTGCGGGCGTTTCGCAGGGTCCGCCATTGGCTTTGTTGTACGGATTAGCGCGCCATTCGGCGTTCGAACCCCAGCGGTCGATGAAGGATTTAAAGACGCCATGATAATCGTGCGTCAGCATCAAATAAAGCCCCTGCTTCGACATCTGTTCGAGCAAAGAATCCAGCTTATTTGCGGTTTTTTGATAGTAGCGGCCGAGCCCCGGTGCATCAAGCACATCGGTTGGTTCACCGTGTTCGATGGCAATATCGGCAATGTGTGATGTTCCTTTCATGTGATCCAGAAATTCAATTTTCAGATAATTTATGCCATCGGGCAGGGCTTTGATCTGACACACAAACAGCCGGCGCCAATTTTCATAGTGATTCCAGTCCTGACTGAATTCAACAGCGAGCGGGGTGTAGGTTTTATTATCCGTGGATGTGTAACATTTAATGCGATCGGTGGAGAGTTCATTCTGATAAAACACTTTCATTTTGAAACGTCGGATATCGTTGATATAATAAATGATTTTTTCAGTTGTATTAAACGAAAGTGTCACCAAATCGGAATCATCTGCTGTGTATTTCTGCTTCTCGGAAAGAAGTTTTAATCCGTTTGTATGTGAAAATGTCCTATCCCAGTTTTCAAACTCATCGGTGAGCGTTTCGAAATTGGGGACACGTGTCCATTCCAGCGGCAAATTCCAGGTACACATCCATGTGCGCAGGAAATTGGCGTGATTTTTTTCCAATTCATTAAAATAGGTTTCGTAGGGATATTTGTATTCGGATTGCATTTCCCAGCCGATATTCAGACCAACGCCGCGAAATCGCTTTCCGGAGTCAAATACCAGCGAGTAGTTCGAGTTAGAATTTAGCCGAAGAAATCCATCATTATTCGATTCAATCACCATGATGTGCCGCGTCCCGGTCACAATCGTATCCTGCGTACTTATGGAACGGATGTGATAGCTGTGCGTGCCAATTTCCATAGGTGTATATCGTGCTTCCCATAGTGAGCGTTGGGGAGTACCGGACTTGTAGAAGCAAGGCAATGTCAGCGTATCGTTGCCGGGTGTGATGATAATCGCATCGACACAAATGTCATCAGGATCGTACGGATTTTCGAACGGTTGTGTTAATTTAAAGCTAATAGTAACAGTTTCAAACTTCCCCAGTTGTGATACCGATTGATTGATAATAACATCGGAATTTGAGCAGGACATCATCAGCAATATGAAGAGCATACCTATACTAAATAGGAAGAAAACATTTGATTTGTACATTATTTACCCTAAAAAATAAGAATGATAGTTTAAACAAATGTCGCGATTTTGAAGTTATTGTAAGTATCCTTGAGTCCACTCTAAAAAGCGTTTTACCACGAATTTCACAAATTTTCACTAATCGTTTCCCGCTTTTTTCAGCGGGCTAGATGCTTCCTTTGTTGCATTGGTTTTATAAGACTTAATAAGTTCAAATTAGTATTCATTAGTGCAATTAGTGGTTTTTAAAATGGATTCATCCATTAAAAAAAATGGAAAAACCTTGCGTAGGTTCAATCGTTAAGATTAATTAGAGCAATAGTGCTTGTTAAAGTTCATCTGAAAAAACATCGCAAGGTAAGTTACCCGAAGTATTAAAAAGATACTATTTTTATGCGTTGTGCACGTTAAATTACCTTAATTTAATCCAATATCATTTCATTTCGCTACTTCAAGCCACAACGCCATATCTTTGTTGGCATCCAGGTGAATATTTTCCAGATGCAATTGACCGGCGGAAATTTCCACGATGCCGATGTCCGAATAATCTCCGTTCCAGGTATTGTATGCTTTCAATGTATATTTTGTCTGTACCAAACCGGGAAATACCAGCACCAACCGTGATACCGGCAGATCATTTTTATTTAATATCCACACAAATACGTTATCGCCAGTTGAGATTCCCCATGATTCAATAGACTTGGAACCAGCCTTTACCGGAATATCTGCTAAAATCGCATCATTATTATCAAGCATGTGGGCTACAAAATCTGCCAGCATTTTGAAATGGAAATAATGTCCCTGTTCATAATGCCAGTCCCACCACTATGTCATCGGGGTGATTGGAGTCGGTGAGAAGGCGCCGCGCCAGATACCATTATGCAATTCTCCCTCATACAATATGTCCCGTCGAGAGCAATGTATCATTTTTGCCGATGGATTTGATTAGATAAGTATGTTCTCCCCTGTCTGCATTGGCGTATAACGCGCTTCCCATGTTGAATGGCCTGATCGACCGGATTTGTAAAAGCAGGGCAGCGACAGCGTGTCACCTGTTAGCGTATAAATTATGACATCGACAGAGATGTCATCGGGATCATGCGGATTGGAAAATGATTGGGGAATCGAGATATTAATAAAAAGCGTTTCAAATAAGCCAAGCTGACTGGCTGATGGTTTTACACCGATGTTTTCAGAAGAGGTGCACGTTAGAAGACTCATTCCGATTGAAATGAAAATGATACTCACAAAAAATCGATGCATAATTTTCTCCCATTTGAAGGTAATAGATGATCGGGCTTTTTAACAGGTTTTATATTGATGAACAGGATTAATGGGAACATTTTGTTTCAACTCTATCGACTTGTCAAGAATTTAAGATCAATGCCAACACTTCAAAAGTTAAATATATTTTAACAATTATGCAATGGATATTTTGAACATCCATGTCAAAAAAAGCGAGTTGTCAATCTATGACCACGTTTTTTTAAGGCTATTATCCACACGAAAGTCTATAGCTACATTTATGTGAATAATTAATTAGCCGTTTCAGAGATTAACGGAATCACCAACAATTTATCACCATAACAAGATAGGGCGTGCAAAACATGATGTCAATGTGATTGTAATAACATGACAATAATTTACAATTTAGTGGGGCTGGAAATCGGTTACAGAGATTCGCAGTGGTTCGGATTCTGAAACATCCGTGAGGTATTTAGAAATGAGAAAATCGACACAGAGACGGGGAGACAAGGTGAGTGGGAGATAATTGAATTTTGTATGCTGTACTTTCTCCTTGCCGCCTTGTCTCAAACTCGCAAAGACTGTCGTGATCGTCTCTCTATTACTGTACCTGAAACGGTTACGATTTATGAAATTTTCATGATATTTATAAGCAAATTGAAGCAGACTTTAGAATTGATAGCTAATGGAAAATCCGTTAAATTTAGATAATGGCGTGTTAGAATAACTGGCATAACTATAATTTGCAATGAAACCAAACAGGTTTATCCCACCCCCAAAAGAAGGATTGCCATCATAAAGTCCCGTAAGTACTGCAATCAGTTTGTAGCCATATTCAATCCCAAAAAAGGATTTGTATTCAGCATTTTCAAGATACGCCATGTTCCCAACAATCGTCAGGTTGCTATTGGTGAAGTCGAATCTGTCTTCGGCAACGAAGCGAACTTCCATAGGTAAGTATTCGGTCGTTTGGGAAAGTTTTACTTGTGGCTTCACTATATTATCAGTTACGATACCAACGGCAAGGTTTTTAATATAGGTATACGAAAAGTGTGGATAATAGCTGAGCGCAGCATCTATGCCGACATTTTGGATAGGAGATTCATATGTCCCTACACTTTCACTGACAAATTTTGCATTGAATCCAAATGAAAATTTGTCGTTGATATACTGGCCGTAAGATAAAAGCAGATGGTTTTTCTCTGCTGTGAATGTACCAGTTTCAGTACCGTTTTCATCTCGCGACCTTAATTCCCCGCTCTTTAATTGAAAGAGACTCACCCCAAACACTCCGTATCGATTCGTCGGCATTACAAGTCCATATCCCGGATTACTCGATCTCTCAAGCAGCTCAGTATAAAAGTATGACAGCGTTATATGCTCCGCATTGCTGATACTGGCCGGATTATTCGACACATGTACAGCCTCCGAAAATGACAGCATGGCACATTGCCCCATAGCCAGCGCCCTGGCGCCCATGGCATGTTCGGGTTTCGAATCATATTGTTAATATGCAGGTCGTGTGAGCAAGCTTATAAATAAGGAAAACAGGATGAATAATTGTTTCATAAATGATTCTCCCGGTTCATATTATTTTAGGCAGCTTATTTGACAATTGCGATTTGAGTGTGTGTACGGGCTGAATTATTAATTACCAGATAAGCAAGGTAGATGCCGCTTAATTGTATCGTTCCGCTATCATTTCGACCATCCCATTTGATGGTATTACTCCCATCGTGCAGTCCAGCCTTTCCTTGAGGTTCTTTTGAACTAAATGTTTGTTTCCATACCATTTCATTATCTACTGAATAAATTTCCAGCGTGATGTCAGAATCATGAGCGATATAGTAATTAAAAGAAGTTGTCGGATGGGAGAAATCACCAAATGGATTGGGATAGCAGGAAAATTCATGCTCGTGTTCCAGTGTTGCATCTGTTCCCAAAATAACGCAATTACCAAAAGTCATCAAGATCACTAAGATGATATGTATTAAAATTGATTTCATGGCAATACGTTCACTTATTAATGATTACTTTGAATATTGTGAATTTGAATTATGATAGAATAATCGTTGATGTTGTACAAGGCAAGCATAAATCGACAGGCACTGTTGAATTTGGTGATTTTAAAGTGCAAGATCAATGCCATATTTTATTGCATATTCGGAGTTTGTTGAACTACCTGCACGCGTTAGCATAAATGAGAGTAGAAATTAAACAACGGACACCCGATAAATAACTGAATGTTTCATTGTGATGCATTCGAGTGCCCCTTCGATAAAAATTGATTACTGAGTAATGACATCTGAATTATTCAATCCTTAAAATGCAAATTATTGGGATCATATGCGATCCGTGCATTTTTATAAGAACACACCAGTGCATAATCAACAAAAGTCTCGTACTTTTCGCCGATACATTTACCTGTGAGTATGTTTTCCGCGCATTGGATCAGTTCATCAAGAAATGCTGGTTCGAGCGGATCACCGTGGCCGGGAAACATTGTATCGAACTCATCGGATTGTTGTCGTAACGTACGCAGATTATCGCGGTACGATTCCAGTGGCAGGCAGCCATCAAGGAACATCCAGACGACGGTGTTGCAGTTATCTCCGGTGAACAGCAGTTTGTGGTCAATATCCAGCAGGCAAATGCTGCCCAACGTGTGCCCGGGTGTTTCAATAACTTTTAGGCGGCGATTGCCCAAATCAAAAATGTAATCGTTCGTCACTGGAATTAATTGGGGGAGTTGATAATTGTCTTTGGTGGTTATAAGCTCAGATGCGTACGCTGGATTTTCCTTCACTGTACGCTTGATCGTGTTTTCATGAAAATCTTTACTGCTGAACTGCTCCACCAACTTAAAATCCATCGGATGGGCATAGACTTCCTTGAATTGGAAATTACCGCCCACATGATCGGGATGGCCGTGCGTATTCACCACAATCACGGGCAAATTGGTAATCGATTTTACTTCCGAAACCAGATCAGCGACACCATTGCCCGTATCGATCAGCAGCGCCTTATCATCGCCTACAACAAGATACGTGTTAGCACCGCCATGATCGTCGATGCGCCAGACTTCATCTGCGACTTGTTTTACGACAAACCAGGGCGCTGTTTGGGCAGCAGGATTATTGAACGGTTTGGTGTTCGTTTGTTGGTTGTTGGTGGAGTGGCATTTGATTGTTATAATAATGATAACGTAAAGAAGAGTAAGTAGAAAAATATTATTTTTTCTGTGCGAGTTACTAACCATTATATGTGCCTTTCGATTAGTATTTAGTGAAAGTTGAACGTTTAAAAGAGATTTCGATTGAAATAATAACTCAGGCTAAACGAGCAATTGAAGAGATCCAATGAATTATCGAATGCTGCATTATAATTATTGCTTGAAGAGTACGATATTCTGAAACTCAATGTTGCCTTGTTTTCGACAAAGTATGAAACGGTTGAAGACAAAAAGTAAGAATGCTGTTTATACCATTGATGTCCGTCGAAGAATGATTTTGTGATTTTACCGATTCTCGAGTTGCTCGATAATGACGTGCGCCATAAGAGCTTGTCAGTCATGAGCCTAAGATATTCACATGCAATTTGTACATTTCCATTATATGGCTGACTATTCGACAAATTATCATCGATATACTCAAAATAGTCTGTATTGAGCGTGAATCCGATTTGTTGTTCGAGAGTCAGGTTTTTATAGTAACGATATTTCCCGAAGAAACCCATCGATCTATACTTTTGCCATAAATTCTGTAAATTTATACCCCCTGAAACATCCCAGCCCTCAAATCGTTCGCCGATATTTTCGTTTAAGGCATCTCTAAGATAAAACCAGTCAAAAGCAGATAAAGTTGGATTATTACCAATGATATTTCCGAGATTATCCCAAAAATATTTTTCATAACGATCATAAATTTGTCGATATCCTGAAATTTTGGTAATTTCTTTAGCCAGCAGTGATATTTGTTGTGCTGATAATTTTTCTGTGCTTACTATCTTTAAATAACGTTCATTAAAGCGTAATGCACGAATGACAGGAGATATATTTCTGACGTGCCCAATTCCGAGTCCAATTTTAAAATTGGCATATTTATTTTTGTTTATACTGGTTTGTTTTACGTTGTCTTCCTTTTTTATATTCCGATAATAGTCGTATTGTAAATTGCCATCCACTAAAATAAAGGATTGATAAGTAACATATCTGTTGTATGTTGAGTTGATAATGGCATTATATGCCAGACGTGAATTTGTCTCTTCGCTATTATAAAATCCGGCAGTTTGTTTGGTATTTGAGTATTCATATAAAGTATTGATAGTGATGTTGTGATGTTCAATGCTGGTCTCGCTTTCTTTATATATAATATATTCAGGATGAACAAGAAAACTGGATGATGAATTCTTTGTGGATCGGCCATTTTGTTCCTGTTCGCTGTTACTTATTGAATTATTGGTTTGAATCATTAAGCTATTATATCCCCACGTCGGAAGTGTGTAATTTTTTAGCAGTGAATCATCTCCAGGGTTTTTAAATCCGATCGATGATTGCGCGACAAGTGTAGAACACGAAAAAAGCAACAGGATTGTTGAATGGATGATTGTTTTCATGTCTTCCCTTTCATGGATAATTGCAACTATTGAGCATGATATAGAGAACGGCGAAGGATGGACATAAATAAAATGTGGAGCATAGTAAAATGCTGCATGAAAATCGCGTACAAAATCCGATTCCAAATTTTAGACGTACAGTATACGACAACGTTTACCAGGAAAGAAAAGTGAATGTGAAGAATGATTCACAAGCAAAACAATTAGTTTGTATGTCTCCGTTGCAACCTCAAGCAGTTGCTGTTAAATATATACCAATCGATATTATGACTTCAGCAATAATAATACGCAACGTGTTGATATTGTCTGATTCACGCAAAATAATTAGCGCCAGTACAGCTGCGATGATAATACTCAGGCTATGTAGAGGCGCCAACCGACTGATATTGCCATTATATTTAAACAGGACAATGTTAATCATGCAAATTGCGATTGCCCAGGCAAAACCGAAAAGTACTGCATAGCCCATTCCCGTAGTATTATAGGCGATTTCCCCGTCATATAGATTGTAAAGGATACCAGTTGCAATGATCGTCGCTCCAACTCCGATTAAAATGTACCCCGGACTTAAACCGGCCTTTGCGCTTAGTTTTTGAAATATGCCGGTCGTGGCAAACAGAACGGCGTGAATAAGGCCGCCGAATAGAATAGCAATTAGTTTTGGCGACATGTGAGTTCCTTGGTGTTCAAATTAAATGCAATTTAGTGAATACTACTGTCTGATTCGCGAATTCAGGTTGTTATCGCAGCGTGTAATAATACAAAGATTAACGTTGATTGTCAAGCAAGAAATGAATATGACGGAAAATGGAAAATTGAGAATGGAAAACGAAGTAAATGATTAACTGCGATGAAATTACGACGACACCGGACGTGGTCGGTATCACACCCGGTGTCATAATTTGTGGAGTGGTTACTTTACATAGACCATTTTAACGAGGGCGCTTCCCACTGAATGCTGCACCCGGCACATATACACGCCGCTGTTCACCGGTTCACCATTTTGATTGGTGCCATCCCAGCGTAAACTGTACTGGCCCGCTTCCGGATGGTGGCGCACAAACTCCTGCACCTGCTGCCCCAGCGTGTTATAAATAGTAATGCGCGCTTCACCGGCTTCGGGCAGCGTATAGCTGATGATTGTACTGCTGTTAAATGGATTGGGATAGTTCTGATTAATCGTAAACCGGTCGATCTGTTGAATCCCGGCTGATCGGTTCATATCCGTAAGTGGCTGTTCGGTGTACATGTAAATGCCCGTTTCGGTGCCGAGATAGGCGATTCTCGCGTCATTGCGATCGACGTTCAGGCAGGTGAACGCACGATCAGTCAGGTTTTCTGTGATATTGATCCAGGATTGTCCGCCATTGCGGGATTGAAAAACACCATCGTTTTTCACAGCCACATATAAATATGGAGCTAACATCATCGCACTGGATGTAATTATCATCCCACTGCCGTCGAGCGCAACAATGTTGTGCGACGAAAATACCTTTTCCCAGCTATCGCCGTTGGTAATACTCATATATACGCCATCGCTATCGTTCTCCCCGTATGTGGCAGCGTAAAGAAATTCATTCATATCACCGAAGGGTGAAACGACCGAAACTACATTTAAACCATCAAGCGCCCGGGTGATATTGCCATCGTAACCGGCAACGATGAACAAGCCACTCTGAGTGCCCAGAAACAAATCGGGCGGCACCGATTGCACCGGTGACCGATAGCCGACGGTGATGCAGTTAATCCGTTGCGCTGTTGTATTGTCCGGTGTCAGGTCGCGTTCCTGCCAGGTTGAGTCGTGCCGCAAGGTGTAATAGCTATCCTGATAATAAAACGGATTCCACGCGGCAACAAACGGCGACAGGCCAAGGTTCCATTCGATCCCGATGGCGGAAACGGCAATGTTGGGGAATTTCATATCATGCCAGTTACTGCCACCGTCGTCGCTGAGCATCACCCGGCCGTACCTGTCCTCAGGGATGGCCGTATATTCTTCTGTGCCCAGCCACACAACCGGAATGGTGTGATCCAATTCCGGATGCATTTCAGCCGCGATTTGTGTCACATTGACTGAATAATTATTGGCAAACGCCAGTTCCTCCCAATGCGGCGCAATGCTTATGCTTATGGTTCCTGTGAACGCACCGGATTTTGTTGCAACGTACAGATCTCTTAATTTGAATGGATCGATCGCAATGTCGTTGATCCAGTGATCGCCCATATCCCCGGATATATCCTTCCATATATATTGCCCGTGCGCCTGTTTCAGATTCACCTGAATGCTCGCTTCATTGTTGGATTCATCAAATTCTGCAATTAGACTCTTCGGATCAACCTGCACGATAATGAAATTCGTCCCTGCCTGTCCTTGCGGATACCAGTCGGCTTTCAATGTATATTCTGAATTGGCCGGAATGCTGGGGATGACCAGCGTGTCGATCGGGTCGATGACAGGCAGCATACCATCGGCATTGTCCAGGAAAGCGACTTCAATATTGTAAACCGAAGCTGGGCTGTTATTATGAACGGTGGCGTAAATCGCCACGGGTTCGCCATCGTGTGCGGGATTGGGCCAGTACGTGAGATCGTCATCGGAAACAGACAGATCAAAACGTGGCGTTTGAAACTGATAGCTGTAAATGCCATTATCCGTGCCCAAATACAGTGACCGGAATTCACCCGGATGCACGGCGAATGCCTGAAACGTGCGCTCCGGCAAATTGCCTGTAATATCGTTCCATGTGTGGCAATCGTCCATGCTTTCAAATACACCGTGATTATCCACAGCCATATAGTAATACCAGCGCTCCATCGGTGACATCGCCAGCGTGTTCCTGGCTCGAACCAAGCTAACAATATCAGTTTGCCAGTGCAGGACGTCCCAATCATCGCCATCATTTTTGCTCATCCAGATGCCATCGGATTTGCTGTCGCCATTGGTGGCAACAATTAAACGGCGTTGTTGAGTTTGATGGTCAATAATAATGGAAACTACCGGCAGACTTATTAATACCTGATTCCAGGATTTTCCGTCATCTGTTGTGATAAACAGTCCGTGTTGCGAACCAATGGCCACAAATGCTGTATCGCGCTCATCAATAACAATCGTTGTGAGCGGGAATGGGTCTACATTGAGTGCTGATTCCGGAAATACCTCTTCCCACTCGCCGGAATGATGCCTTCTGTAAAGTCCGCGTTTATGGGAGCCATTATCGTACATGGCGGCCCACATCGTTCCGGGGTTGACAGGATTAAAGGCGAGCGCTGTCACCGGCATCAGGGGAGCGTTCATATTTTCCCAGGTTTCCCCATCCAGGAAGCTGCGGTACACGAATCCCCATTCTGCTGGTACTGCCGGCAGAATTTTTGTGCCAAAGCCAACGATCGAGCACAGGCAATTCACCCAGGGATTGGGCGTTGATGTCATACAGGTCACTGCGCCGTAAGCGTGATTATCTGTCTGCACGGCTGACCAGAATTCACCGCGGTTGGATGAGAAATAGGCGCCGCTTTCCGTCCCAATCCAGAGTGAATCTCCATAAAAGTTATGTGTCGCAATACTGAGCACCGGTTGTGTCGGCAAGTTTCCATCGATCGGTGTCCAGCGATAGCCATAATTTGGTGGCGTGTTTTCCGGAATAGTATAAATAATAAAAATCCATTCGGCAGTACTCGGATCGCTTACACCGACTGTGAAATAGTGCAGGTAGCACAGCACACCATAATTTTTATGACGCGGAAAAAAATTTGCTAACGTTGTTTCTGTGACGGTTTCATACGCCTGTTTCCAATGCTCCACATCTGACTCATCAAAAAAGTAGGTGGCAAGATCGATAAATTCAGGATCGGTTTGAAAAAATGAAGAATCACCCGGTTCTTCAACGATAAATTCATTGGTCGGGAAAATATGTTGCCCCGTGCCACTCCAGACCGTGCTCGCTTTATAAACTATTTGGTTCGAGAAAACATTGCGGATCGTCGTGCTGCCAAAATCACCGGCTGGTTTAAATTCCACATCCAACCCATGATACACCTGATGTGAATTAAAGCTGGCAGACGTCTCCGCATAGTCTTGCAGGTAATAGAGGTGTTTCATTTGATACGTTTGATAGTCGAGGCGATAGATGAGATAGTCTACTGCTGTCGGGCCATCCTGGCCAACGGTCGGACACGTGAACAGGAGCAAAAGTGCAATTAAAATTGCTACAATTTTCATGATATACCTCCTGCATACTTGATATGAAATAAATAGATTTTTATTCGTTTCCAGCGTCTCGCTGGAAACGTTCGTGCAGCGGCTCCGCCGCGATTAACTTTGAATTTCATTCTGAAAGCAGACGCTGAACGCTAATCACTCAATCATACCCGCCATTAGCTTCCGGCAAACTTTTATATTCAGGTTTTGCCATGATGATAGAAATAATAAACGACGTTAGTTCTTGTAGCCGGCCAAATTCTTCTGCATAGCTGTTAACAATATTCCAGTAGACTGTTTTATCGCTTTCACCAGCCTGGATTCGCAAATATTGAATGCCGGGATCCGGTGATATTGCCAGATGGATGGAGTCATCATCCGCCCAATTCAGTGAATCCGGTAAATTAAAAAAATCGATTGTATCTGCCTTCGCCAAAATCATTCGTTGCTCAGCTTTTGTCAGCCAGAAATCGATCGTAATTGTGCCATCGATCACCAGATCTTTCGTAAGCTTATGGGTGAACGTATTTAGATGCTCTTTGAATGAACAGTGAAAATCGATTTTTACTGTTTGCTCATCAGGTTTTAATGCTTGAGGATTGCTGCTTTCCGTACACGATTGAAACAGCATGAATAGCAAAATCGTTACGCAAATATTTAATTTTTTCATTTCAGTTCTCCTGACCAAATCAAGCAAAAATAAGCGCAACATCTATGCCAGGTGGTTGGGATTTTAGTCTTCATTCATCATTTCAATAGTCTCACACTGCATATTAGAGTGTTTGTAGCTGGTTGGTGGAGATTAGCATTTAAGCTTTCAGCGTTCAGCCGTCAGCTAAAAATGGCTATTTGCTGATAGCTGACCACTGACTGCTTCAAATATCTGAATCAGTTTCAAATATCTAAAAATGCTACTTGTGTTTTTATGGTTTCTTTACTATATTGTCATAACATTCATATTTTTGAACCACACTCGTGGACGGAAATTAAGGAGATAGTGAATGAAACGGACACTATTAGTCATTATTATACTCGTATCGTGCAATGTATGCACAGTGCGTGCACAAACGGAAAGCGAAACGTCTGATTTATTGGGGCTAATGGCAGGAACCAGCGCCATGCAGGGGATGTCGCTCTCGTTGTACGATTTGAACCGACAAGAGATTGCCACATCGTCACCGCTCACACCTGCCCAGTTGATTGCCTTTTACCAGCGTGGTGTTACCCAGCACGTGGCAGTGCGCTTTCTCTCCGGATACACATGGGGACGCCAGATCGACCAGGTGCAATTCGATTACAGCAAAGTCCAACTGGAAGGCGATGAAGTCCATTCCAGTGAATCGAAATTTTTTATTTCCGGTTTCCCGATTGAAATGAGCGTATTGTTTCATAACAGCATCGGGGAATCCGGAGCAGTAAGCTGGCATTGTGGTATTGGCGCGGGACACTATACATATAATTTCGAAGCAAAGGGCACGATCAATGTGAAAAATGTCGTTACCTTGCGCCATTCAAAAACAGAATATAGCAACGATCCGTATACGCTTTCCGGGTGGGCGCAGTTTTTTGTGCTTGGTTTTCAGGTACAACTTAATGATAAGATGGGTGCAATTTGTGAGTTGTCGAAAATCGGATTTAGTGGTTTGTATCTGGAGCAAGACGTAATGCAGGATGTAATTGTGGACGGGGAAGTTGAACGTAAAATTCCCTACGGCTACACCAAACAGCAGTACTTACCCGAAACCGGTCTAAACGATGTCGCTGTTTCGGTTGGGATTTTTTGGAAGCTGTGATGAAAACTTTCAGCAAGCAGCCGTCAGTTTTCAGCTTTAAATTATATAGCCACAGATAATCACGGATTTTACACGGATGGAAGTATTAACATCCGTGTTTGATCGGTGTTAATCCGTGGCTATTTTTTTTCGATGTTTTTTAGTTTTTCTAAGACTTTCACTTTGTTGTTTTTGTAACTGAAAGCTGACAGCACATTATTTCAAATCATACATAAACGTCACGGTTACATTTCGTGGTTCCGACATGTTGCGCTCAAGTTGGGTGTAAGCATAATTATATGCATTGTTGAGAGCAAAAATAGCAGTAAAATTCGGAAAGCGAATAAACAACCGGTACGTCCAGACTTTCTGCGCGACGCGTTGGTCATATGTATATAGCATCACTTTATTGAATCGGCTGGCGTAGCGATATTCCACCTGAAACTCAAATGGTGCAAACGTAAATGACGGCGTGATAAACGACAACATTTTCGGACGATAGGCGAGGTGGCTGTAATCATTCAAATCCTTCGCATCCATCATGGTTAAATTCGCCTGCAAACCAATGTGATCCTGCCACCAACTACCTTTTGTCGACAATTCAAATCCGCGGATACGCGCATCCACCACGTTGCGGAACTGCACCTGCAATGAGAAATCATCGAGAATATCTTCCTGCGGCTCAATGTAATTATAGTAACGATTATAGAACACAGCGCCATCAACCCACCAGCTATTTGTTATTTGCTGATGAATCCCCAGATCAAATGAGTTGGATGTTTCAGCCTTCAGGTCGGGATTGGGTACTGCCGTGAATAGTTTGTATTTGAAATTCAGATAACGTTCAAATATCGAAGCAGCCCGGAATCCGCTGCCGCCGGAGAACCGCAGAATAGTGCCTTCAAACGGATTGAAATTAATGCCGAGTTTGGGATTAAGGTGATTCTCGCTGTAATCGGAATTTTTCAGCCAGTACTGATCGTAACGAATGCCCATGGTAATAGCGAGCATTTTAAATACTTGCCACTGATCCTGAACATATGGCGCGACCGAAAAACCCTGATGGTCACCGATGTATTTCGTGTGTCCGCCATCAATGCGATATTCCGTACCAAATGTCAGGTTATGGCTTGAAAATGGTAACCAGTCAACCTTCAACTCCGAACCGAAACCCTCTGCCGGAAAATAATCGGTGGAACGATTGTATTGATCTCCCATCAGCGAGGTGATAAACGATGCCCGAACTTTCACACCAAGGGTCGACGATATTGGTTTGTGATAAAGCATGTATGTATCGAACGCATTTATTTTGTATTCTGCATCGCTGTAATACGGAGAAGAGAGCATAGCATTGTGTTGATCCTGCCATTCGATAAATTCCTGACGGTTTTCATGGCTATATGCGCCATACATCACGAGCCGTGAGGCGTCGGGAAATTGGTATTGCAGTTTTGAGCTGACATTCCAGCGCAGAAATTCCCCATCCGTCCGGTAGCCTGTGGATTGATGTTGCCCGAACGCGAGGTTTACTCCCAAATTCTTTATTTGCTTGCTGTAGCTAATATCCCGTTTAGCGAAATTTAATGACCGGTTCGTCCATTGCCACTCAACCAGCGGAAATCGTGTACCGATTCCATAAAACTCCTCGCGGGCGTGTGGCGGCTTATCGTAAATTCCATTGACAGTTCTGACTTTAAAATGGCCTTTTTCGGTCGGGGATTTGGTAATTACATTCACCACGCCGCCCAGTGCATTCGAACCGTAGAGCGCAGAACCCGCACCCTTGATCACTTCAATCTGATCAATGTCGAGGATTGGCAGAATATTCCAGTTAATTTCATTGTTGTCGCTGTTCATCATCGGTACTTCATCGATCACCAATAACACACGTGAGCCAACGCCCCGTGTATATCCCGATGAACCACGAATGTTGATATGATTTTCCACAAAGTGTACGCCGGCGACACTTTCCAGCGCATTGTCCAGTCGTAGCGGCACCCGCTCGACCATTTCCACTTCCGGCAGCACTGATATACTGTGGGGAATCACCTTTAAATCCTGACGCTGTTTGCTGGCCGTTACCACCACGGGATTCATACCAATTACTGTCGTTTCCAATTCCACAGGGGGAATTTCCACGGCGGTGCCCAGTTCCAAAACAATGTCCGGTACCTCTTTAGTCTTGTAGCCGATCATTGAAAAACGCAGCGTGCATTGCTTCAACGGAATTTTTTTCAACATAAACCGGCCGTCCAAATTGGCGCTGGTACCGATATAAGTACCGACGATTTGCACGTTTACACCCGGCAATGGCTCACCGGTTTTTTTATCGACAATTGTTCCGGAGATACTGCCAAGCAAATGCTGGGCAATGCTTTGCCCTGTGAACATAAGTATTAACGATATGAGTAGTAACAGTCGTTTCATAATATTCCCAATTTTCTGTGTGAATAAATCAGATGTCAACAAGACATGCGGGAAAAGGGCTTTAACATTGGAACCCGAATAACTAACAATATTGACATAGAAAAAAACTTATGGATTTCAAAATCCGCCTTTTACCTGTTTAAACCGCGTTGTAGCGGCGCTGTATGTTATTTTGGTGTAATATTCACAATTACTCTTTTATATCTTGATAACTGAGGCATCCCCTTGTCCGTAACTTTCAAAATAAAATGTGCAGTTTGCTTCCTGTCAACTACGGGCGCTTTGACGTAAACCCCACGTGCATTCTCGGCAGAATCAATATTTATTAATTTTTTGTATGAACCCGCCTCCGGATAGTGAAACCACAGGTAACTGAGATTATCTCCATCAGGATCGGTTGTGCCATAAGCATCCAGACTAAATCCTTCACCTGATTTGACAGTTAACTGTTCAGGATGCCCCAATGCAGGAACGGGCGGATGATTAGCCTCTGAATATGACTTTGTGCACCAGTCCATGCGGGCGGCAAAATCATTTTGAAAATCATCCCGCCAACGCCATAAAGTCACTTTATTATCTGAAAATGAAACCGTGTCTTTTCGAACGGTTCGACCATATTCATTAGAAATATATGGAGTGTTGCTATCAATTGCATTTGTCCAGATGTCCCTTGTTTCCGGTTCAAACGGAACGCCAGAACCACCCTTTGTAAGCGTTGCAAAATCCGGTGTGAATAATTCGTAACGACCGCCCCAACCACCCCATTCGGGATGCTCAGCCTGATTGAGCCCATTCGGTATTAAAGACAAGAACGATGGTGTATCTCCTTCCATTCCGTAGGCGACATCAGGGTAGGCAGCACCAAGCGGACCATGGCCTTGTTGAATGTTTTGCGCCAGCCATGTATTGCTAATCTCATCATTATTTATACCGGTCACAAAACTGTTAATCGCATTCCAGGTTGCGCTTCCATAATCATCACCCGGACTAACAATATAAAACAAATCCGGGAAATTATTTCGTATCCATATTCCACTGTCATCCTGATCAGATATCGTATAAACCCTGAGCTTGGCAATTAATTGTTTCACTTCATTTTCGGATTTAGTATTTTCAATTTTATACAATGCCTGTGCCAGGGTATTTACTCCACCCCAAACAGATATCCACAATGGACGCTCATCTTTTTCTTCAAGTACTTTAATAATCCAATCCGACCCCTGTGAATCTTTCCCGTCACCAACCCCTAACATTCCATATTTGGGTAAACCTTGTACTACGATTGCTGAAAGCGCTTCAGCATCAGGGAAATCGGGTTCGTGCATTAGTAGATTCGGCTGTACTTTGCCGTAGGCTTGAATGAGTTTCATTATTGATTGCGGGGAAACGCTCGTTTTTTTCCAGACGGATGTTGTCGCAATTAATCCTTTTATATCAATTTCATTGGAATATAGAAGTAGACGAACCATCGATTGTGTATCGTCCGGATCAGCTTCAATATCCGTTAAAATAATTACTCTGTGTTTATGATTTGCTTGGGCGAAAACTGACTGGCCTGAGAGTGTTATAGCTAACATAGTTAATATGAAAAGTTTCCTCATAAAAAAAATATCTCCAGAAATTAGAATTCGTGGGCTAAAAAAATATACAATCGTACAAAAAATGATGACAATATTAACTCACCAATTTGACGTGGATGCGTTACACATTATTTAATTCTGAAATTTACTCATCATATGTTTTCGCAAAATTGGCAATCAAATGAATTGGAACGGTATTGCCATTACTGTCTTTAAATGAATCGAACACCTGCCCTTTTTTAATGAAGGTTCCTTCAGGAATAAATTCACTGACCTGAGGTAAATCATCCGGGAGTTCCACAGCGGCAATGCGTCGGAAATCATATGGATTACCACCTTTGCCTTTCCAGAAAAGGGCAATGTATTTGTGGTATGCCGGGGCAACGTCCAGTTCAAATTCGTATGGATTGTAACTTTTACTTTCAGTTGGGAGTGTTAAATCCCAACCCAATGCAAACAGATAATCAACGACGGTTTCGGGCTTCATCGGGAATGATGCCAGCACGAGCATATCGGTGCGAGGATTGAAATCACCCTCGTATGTAATTGTCCCCTTGATGGTGGCGCCATAACGGACGTACCCAAAATCGGAATAAATATTGACATTGGGAACGAACGTATCGCCGGGATGAATTGTCACCGATTTGGGCCGAAATACGTTGGGAGCAATGTAAACACCAAGAATATTGGAAATCGTTTCAAACGACCATTCTTTTCCCTTTGGCTTCCATAATACGGCAACAACGTCGTAGGTGCCGTAGTTCAATGGCACTTTGTAGGAAATTGTATCGGTGCGCACCGTGCGGTCGAATTCCAGCGGCGGTGTCTTGATTATATCGGTCCATTTTTTCGGGGGGAAGTCCGGTGCAACCACGACAACCACATCGCCGGTTTGCCCCTCATCCACACGATCGATAGAATCGATAATCAGCCGCCCTTCAATCCAGGGAATAATATCCAGTCCTTTGTCGATGTTACATCGAAGTACGATGAAGGAGATAATAATCACAAATGCGATAGCGAAAATACGAAAACGTTTCATTCAGACCTCGTTAACGGGATAAGCTTACTATTCGATGCAAAATGTGGCAGGTGCGAGTGCAAGATGAAAACGGATGACTGATCGCAATTCAGTCATCCGTAGATAATGTCGAATCAGGTTTAAGTAATTATTTTGCCAAAACCAGTTTATGGGAAGCGCGGAAATCGGGTGTCTCCAAAACCGCAAAATAGATGCCCGAACCGACTGTTTGGCCATTTGCATCCTGACCATTCCATTGGAATTTATAATCTCCGGCAGCCAGTTTACCGTCGGTTAACGTGTTCACGTTGCGACCATTCAAATCATAAATGACAAGTCGTGCCTGGATTTTCGATGGCAGTGTAAATGTCAACGTTGTCGACGGATTGAACGGATTGGGATAGTTTGGCGCAAATTTAATTCCTTTGGGCACGGTGCCGGTTACCGTCGGTTCAATGCCGATAGCATAGCCCTGAGCTTCTTCACGGTAATACAACGAATTGTGGGAATTGTGGAACATGGTTTCTGCGGTTGCAGCCGTTTGATTGGCTGGCAAGTAGAACGACACAGTTTTATAACGGAAACTTCCGCTAAATTTGTATGACTTGAAAAACAAGCCATGATCACCATACGATTTATAATCGCCAGTGTCAAAATCATAATCGAAATCATTGTAGGTGGAGCTATCATCAGTAGTTGCGTCCCAGTAATAGAGGTTTTGCGTAAACTCATCAATCATGTCTTCGTCGGGAATAAACCGCATGTTGTCGATTGTGAGCATCGAGCCAAATCCATTTGGCTGGGCAGTGACTAACGTCCAAAAATCTCGGTTATTTTGCAGTTGGGTCATCACTCCAGCATCTACCTGCCCATCGACCGCAATGCCATTGTTCCTTAGTCCTGTGCTGTCACCGCTATAAAATTTGACATTCTGACTCGTGACATTACTTTCCAAATCATAGGAGAACCGAACGGTTTTTAACGGCGCTGCGTTAAAAATATCCATATTCGGTAATTTACCGGATAGAATTGTGGCGTACGGGTAATGTGTGTAGGTGAACGGAAATGGATCTTCATATGCCGTGCCATAGAGAAACGCCTGCAGATAGATGCGCCGAGTTAAACGCACAACTGCATTTTGATTGTAGTTAATATTATCTGTTTTAATGAAACTCGTTTCATCGAGAATGAGCGGACTGATACCACCCACCATTAAATGCAGTCGAAATTTTGTTCGTTCGAAAAAATCGTTTCCGTTACCACCATAGGTCGTCGGAATCGAAATATTTTCCGGATACCAACGTTCGCCAAAATTCATTGTATAAAATTCACCGTTTACAACGTCATGTTCCGCATCATAATTAATATAGGTGCGATCGCTTTTTGGCGCTGAGGATGAAATAAACAAATAAACCGATCCGCGCACGGCTAACGAATCGTCCGATGTTCTGTCGATGAAATCAAACTCATAGCGCTCATGCGTTCGGGCTTCGCTATCGTTAATCCACTCACCAACGGAGACTTTATCACCCAGATCCTGCGCTAACAGCACAATTTCTTCTTTAATGAGCGAGTCAAGAATACCATTTTGAAATTGGCCATTTCCCGTCGTGTCATTTTCATCGACTTGAAACGGCACCGGTTCCCACCCGCTGTTTTTATGATAAGCGTACATCCGAAGTTGGTCAATTGGTGTGCCGGCAAATTTTCCCACATCATTTCCGAAGATGACAACGTGTTCATACGCCCGTTCCGGGGCAAGCGTTTTTTCGGTGATTACCGAAGCAAAAGCAAACTGTGATATTAATAAAAAAACGAGCATGATGCTCAACAAAAGATTGTATCGTTTTTTCATAGGTTGTTCCTTTATGATAATTTAAATTGTATTACATTTTAAGAACAATTTAAGCTTTTGTTCCCTAAAAAACAAGAGATTTTCGTGCTTATTTCTAACCACATCTCGTTCACGCACTTTCATAATTCAAAAAACAAGTGTTTGTTCAATCCAATTTTGGCAGTATAATTTGATGGCAAAATAATTAAAGATATGGCATGTTTTATACTTATACGTGAAATAAAGTGGTTTTCAGATTTGACCTTCATTCCCTTCTTTTTGAAGGAAGGCCGAAGGTAAGGGAAGGTTTGAAAATGAAAATC
>JAFGDW010000303.1 GCA_016931935.1 Candidatus Zhuqueibacterota bacterium
ATTTTCTGACATTTTTTGGCAGTAAATGTTAAAACATATTTTAGACAGGATTTCACGGATTCACAGGATTTGTATAATCTCTTCCTCCAAGAAATCCTGTTCATCCTGTTATCCTGTCTAATTTTTTTAATTCTGGTTTATCCAGGTTAGGATATACTACATCGAACCGTGATAACTCTTAAAATTTCAGCCGCCATTATTTTCAACTGGTCATTCGTATGAATAACATTAACCCATCACGACTAATACTTCATTTGTCGCCTTCATTTTTTCAACCGGAATGAAATTATCCTGTAGTTCTTCATCGTTCATAATCATTTTGACGACGCCCTTTTGAACGCTATCATGATTCTGAACAATAATATTAAAATGCTTGCCACGAAACCGGCGCTGCACTTTAAATTCTGTCCAGTCTTCGGGAATGCATGGGTCAATTTTCAATCCGTTATATTGGGGTTGAATTCCTAGAATATATTGGGTTGCTGTATAGTACGACCACGACGCCGTGCCACTCAGCCACGGCAAGCGTGATGCGCCAAATCGTGGACTATACTTGCTGTGCGTAAACTGACAGTTCACATATGGCTCAATCTGGCGAATCTCAGCTTTGGTATTACATGCTGCCGGCATAAATGAACGGTAATATTTGTAAGCGTTATTCCCATTTCCCAGCAGCGTTTCAGCAATCACAGCCCAGCCCTGGGTATGGCAGAAAATCGCGCCATTTTCTTTCATTCCTTTGTTGAACAACGGCGCTTTCACGATACGATGATCAACTTTTTCATAGGGAGGATCGACGATGACCACGCCGTACTCTGTCGCCAGGCGTTCACGCACTGCTTTGGTAACCATTTCCGCCTGCTCCCGCGAGGCATACTCACTATAAACTGACCACGACTGCGGATTCAACCACAAACTGCCTTCTTCATTTTCCTTTGAGCCAAATTTCATGCCGTCATAACGATAGGCGCGGATGAACCACTCGCCATCCCATGCATGCTTCTGAATATTAGCATCGAGTTTGTTTAAATGACCCTGTGCCCATGTTACTTCAGCGGCGAGATTTTTCATTTCACAAATTTCGACATATGTTTTCAAGGCGTAGCGAAGCTGAAACGCTACAAATACAGTTTCGCCGTTATGGCCAAGTTCCAGACAATCATTCCAGTCAGCATACAGGCCGCAGGGAAATCCGTGCGCACCGCTTCGTTCCAGATTGAATTCAATGGCGCGGCGCAAATGACCGAGAACGGTAGCCTCACCTTTATCGGCGTAGGGCAACACTTTGTCATAGAATGCCAAATCGCCGGTTTCTTTCACGTAAGCCGGAATGGTATTGAACAACCACATACAATCGTCGGACCGATAGTCTTCCTCTTTGGGTGGCGTTTCCTTGCCCGGATGATGCGCAAATGGCTTCACCACCGGCATGGCGCCGCCCGTTGATACCTGCCCGGTAATCATCAGTTCGAGCCGACCGCCAGCTTCATCCGGGATGGTGTGCAGGACACCAAGAATATCCTGCACTGTATCGCGATAGCCCAATCCGTCGCGCTCACCGCTGTACACCAGGCTGGCAGCGCGGGACCAGGCGTATGTCATCAAACAATTGAACGGACTCCACATATTGGTCATACTGTTAAACTCAGCATCCGCTGTTTCAACGGTCATGCCTTCGATACGCGAGTGCCAGAATTGTTTTACTTTCTCGAACTCATCATGGACTTTGGTCGGATTATTTCGATATTCCTGTATTACTTTCTTCCCTTCAATTGCCGCCTTCCCGATGCCCATTAACACAACAATTTCTCTGGACTCACCGGGTGCAAGATCAATATCCATCTGAAGTGTGCCACAGCCATTATCGCCAACGGCAATTGAATTACTACACTCACCTTTTTCCACAGCGATGGGATTCGCGTATGTACGGTAGGGGCCGAGAAATACGTCACGATCGGTATCGTAGCCGGTGATAGCTGCCCCGATTGCTCCGATAAATGTATGGCGGTTACCATCATGATTTTGAAAATCGCCTGAACCATCGGGCAACATAACATTAATGCCATGATCAATGATGTTATCGACGACATCCATGCAGAGAATACCCTGTGTGTATTGCAGGTTCACAAAATCCTGCCAGAGATGCCAGTTATTGGCATATTCTACGAACGTGAATGCACGCAGTCGTCGTTTCACCTTATCTTGATTGGTAACCCTCATCAGCCAACATTCAAAATGTTGATCCAGTGGAACGAAATAGGTTGTTTCTGTTTTTATGTGTTCATACTCGGAATCAATTTTTGTATAAGCGGTGCCATGGCGACAAACTGTTTTAAACTTTTCGAGTGGCTTTCCCACCGGTTGCCATGAGGCTGACCAGTAATCATTTTTGTCGCGATCATGCAAATATAAATAACGGCCGGGCTGATCCATCGGGATTGAATTAAAACGCAACCGCATGAACCTGCCCTGTGCAGCAGAATAGTAAAAACTGTACCCACCGGCATTATTGGTAATGATGGCGCCATATTCAGTAGAGCCCAGGTAGTTACTCCATGATTTTGGAGTGGCAGGATTGGTAATCACATATTCTTTACTTTCATCATCAAAAAATCCAAATTGCACCGTTATTCTCCTTCTGGTAGAGCATTTTGTTGAATCTCAATCGATAAGATTGCAGTGGATACAGAATTGTATCCACTGCAACGGACGCTTCATCTTATATTCTGTTTATATTTCATGCAGGTTGGGCGTCATCGCCACTTGCCGCACGTCGTTCTCTTAATTCTGTAATAAATTCATCGACTCGTTTATCATGTAATGGATAGAAAAATACAATTGTCATCGCCAGGATGCCCAACGCAGCGGGAATAATACTGAATAGTGACACCAGTCCCTTCAGACTCTCTGCCGATTGAACGGCATTAGGCTGGAATCCGACCTGGGACATCAGGTTAAGGGCGACAAATGCACCAAACGCCCAACCGAATTTTTGCGACATAGTAGATGCGGAAAAAATAAGTCCGGTTGCCCGGCGACCGCGTTTCCATTCGGCGTAGTCGGCAGTATCCGCATACATGGCCCACAGTAATACGCTGAGCGGCCCACCGGTGAGTGATCCTGTAATTTGGAAAATGAAAATCCAGATAAGTTGTTTGGCGCTTAAAAAGTATACAATGCCTGTGCTAAAAATCGCAACGACAAAAAATATCAGGAATGCCCGTTTCTTGCCAACTATTTTAGCGAACCAACTCACCAACAGTACACCGATAAAGGATGAAATTTGTCCGATTGTATTATAGGCAGATGTTAGCGCTTCAAAATCATATGTGCCGGATTTCAAAAATGGTAAGTTAAGTTGCTGCGATCCGATTGCATATTTAAAGTAATGAACCGTCACGCTGCTTTTTACGGCGACGAACAAAATGAAAGTGATTGTTGTCGCTAACAAAATAAGCCACGGGCCATTGGTGACCAATTCAAACAAGTCTTTCTTTATGGATGACTTTTGGCTTTTGGGAGGTTGCACACGTTCTTTTGTGCCTTTAAACGCAATCAGAAAGAAAATAACCGCGGCGACGCCATAAATCATGAAGGTCGATTGCCAACCACGTGCAGGATTATCTCCCCCCAGGCTTTTTACCATCGGTAGCAAGGTTGCGGATACGATAATACCCGCAGAAAACGCAAATAAGAATTTGACGGATGATACCGTTGTCCGCTCATTGGAATCGGGTGAAATGACACCCAATAATGCGGTGTATGGAATGTTGATGCCTGTATATAACATCATGATCGCAATAAATGTAACGTACGCCCAAATCATCTTTCCGGTCATACCAAAATCGGGAACTGTAAATGTCAGCACGCCGACAAGCGCAAACGGAACGCAGAGCCAGAGTAGATACGGCCGGAATTTTCCCCAGCGTGTTTTGGTGCGATCCGCGATAATTCCCATCATTGGGTCGTTTACACCATCCCAAATTCGGCTTACGAGAAACATCGTGGCTGCGGCGCTGGCAGGGATTAGAAACACATCCGTGTAAAAATATGTGAAATAAAGCATAAAAGTCTGCCAATAGAGCACTGAAGCAAGATCCCCAAAACCGTACGAAAGTTTTTCTTTCAGGGATAGTTTAGCGTTTTCTAAACTCATTTGGATCTCCCAATTAGTATTTTCTGTGATTTAGAGCGAACCCGTCACGCGCCATAACTTTCAGGAACGTTTTTTTCTGAAAACATGCCGGATTATTTGCATTTATTTGTGTATAATCTCGACATTCGGTTCAAGGGATTTTACGTCTGAGATAAAATGCCAACAACTTTCTTTACGTCACATCTTGGTCGACTGTAACCGTTCATTGTATACCAATTTTTTAACAGAATCACAGGATTTAACAGGATGAACCTGATCTTTCATTTGAGTTTCTCGCTCCCGTTATCCAGTCACAATATGGTGGGATAGCTGATAGGAATTCAAGATTGAATATCAGTTTAAAGTCAATAACATTAAGTTATGCTCAAAACGGTCACTAATTGAACATTCAATTTTATGCAATTATGGAGTGAAGTGACTGTGTCACTTCAAACAGCGACGCAGTCGCTG
>JAFGDW010000304.1 GCA_016931935.1 Candidatus Zhuqueibacterota bacterium
ATTTTCTGACATTTTTTGGCAGAAAATGTTAAAACATATTTTAGACAGGATTTCACGGATTCACAGGATTTGTATAATCTCTTCCTCGAAGAAATCCTGTTCATCCTGTTATCCTGTCTAATTTTTTTAATTCTGGTTTATCCAGGTTAGGAGAAACTATGACAAAGGACAATCAATTTTTAAAACTGACGGTTCAGAATGATTTGAAAAGTCTCACGGAGATCAGTGAATTTATTCGGTCCAATATGACCGGTATGGGAATTTGCCACGATAAGATCGCGGAGGTTCAGATCGCCGTTGATGAAGCTTTTACAAACATTATTCAGCATTCCAGGCCGATTTATAACAACAGAAACGCCGGAAGTATTGAAATTACTTGTTTAAAATCACGTGAAAATTTTCAAATCAAAATAAAAAATTATGGTGAACCGTTCGATCCGATTTCGGCAGAAATTAATCCGGACCTGACAACCGATTTAATTGAACGAAAAGTTGGAGGACTTGGAATTCATTTCATTAAAAATTTACTCGATGACTTGAAATACGAATATTTTGAACCCGGTGGCTATGAAGTGCTAACAATGGTGAAAGTAGTTTAATTGAAAATAATAAGATCGATATAATCCACAAAAATTTAGTCGCAAATTATAATACGAGGTACAAACAATGAATATATCTAAACGAGTTGAAAATTCGCAGTTCAATATTATCAATATTAATGGTCATGTTGATGCGACAAATGCTCCTCAATTGGAAAAGGAGTTTGATAGTATCATTTCGGATGGCGGCAGCAAAATTATCGTTAATTTTAGAGATGTTGAATATATTAGCAGTGCCGGACTCCGCGTTTTGTTATCAGTCACGCAGCGGTTAAAGTCAAAGGATGGTGATTTAAGGTTGTGTGAAATGAATCCCACAGTTGAAAAAACATTTAATCTTGCGGGATTTACCCGGCTGTTCGATATTTTTAAATCTGAACAGGAAAGTTTAGCAAATTGAACAGCTTACGCTATATAAAGCATCAATGGATGGCCCTACTGATAGGGATGCTTGGGTTCGCCAATCTTATCAGTGCCCATATTAATAATGCAACATTCGACCATTTAACGATTGAGCACGGCTTGTCCCAAAGTTCTGTCATGACGATTTGTCAGGATAATATCGGATACGTGTGGTTCGGCACTGAGGACGGACTGAATCGATATGACGGCTATTCATTCCATGTGTACAAGCACGATCCTGCCGATTCAAACAGTATTCAATATAATTATATTTGGACTCTATACAATGATCATGACGGGAATTTGTGGGTTGGTACATATGGTGGAGGACTCGGTTGGCTTCAGTATAATGAAAACGAATATAAAGTCGTGTCCTGGTTTAGGCATGAACCCGAAAATCCCCATAGTTTGAGTCATAATTCTGTTTTTGCCATTTGTGCGGATAGTCAACATAACCTATGGATTGGCACGGAAAATGGCCTGGACCGGTTTGATTGGAAAAGCAAAACATTTCATCATTACCGCAGTCAAAAAGATGATAATAAAAGTCTGAGTCATAATTGGGTACTTTCCATTTACGAAGATTCTCGGGAAAATTTATGGATCGGAACGGTAAAAGGATTGAACCAATTCGACCGCAGCAGAGACGCATTCAAACGATATTGTGCTGATACAGGCAATCCATACAGTTTAAGCAACAATGTCGTTTGGACAATAAACGAAGACAAATTCGACTGTTTGTGGGTGGGCACGGTTGAAGGATTAAATAAATTTGATCGTCGCACAAATCGTTTTATTCAATTCAAACATAATACCACCAATCCCTTCAGCCTGTCACATAATTTTGTCCAGAAAATTTATCGCGACTTACGGGGAAGATTATGGATCGGAACCCGTGGCGGTGGCCTGAATTTGCTGCTTCAAAGAAATCCTGAAACGATCAATCCGGTGGATAGTTGTTTTTTACGGTTTGAGCATGATCCGACCAATGCAACTACTATTAATGATAATCATGTCTACTCAATTTTTGAAGATAAGTCCGGTGTTATTTGGGTTGGTACCAGCCGGGGAGTGAATAGTATCAACCGTAATCAGGAAAAATTTTACCACATAAAACATGAAATGGATAATCCGCAGAGTCTTAGCCACAATGATGTAACAGCGATTGTAGAAGATCAGTTTGGGAAATTATGGATAGGCACTAAGGATGCCGGTTTGAATTGTTTTACTGATGGAGAGTTGGGCTACATTGCGGATTTCAAATTTGACACGAGACAATCATATCCCTACAATATAAGTGGAAATAATATCAGATATATTTTTGAAGATATTCTCACTCCACAAAATAGTACGCTTTGGATTGCCACAAACAATGGATTAGACAGAATTGGTGTAACAAAGAATGGTAGCTCGCTGACTATAACAAGTGAACGACAAATCCAAAAGCGAGGACAGAACGTTCTCGAGCCGATCGGCGGTAAACTTATCAACTGCATTTTTAAGGATAATAAACATACATTGTGGTTCGGGACGCAGGATGGAGGACTGGTCAGAACAACGCTCCATGACATAAAGGCGAATAACTTCACTACCTTTCGAAATGAATCATCTGATTCAACAAGCATTAGCGACAATACGATCAACGCAATTTATGAAGATACGACAGGCAATCTCTGGATTGCGACAAATAACGGATTGAATAGATACGACAGCCTGAGCGGTAAATTCGTTTCCTATAAGAATATACCGGGGAACAACAGCAGTTTGTGTAATAATACAATACTAACCATTTATGAAGATACATCGGCGACGCTGTGGTTGGGAACTCGCGGAGGAATTTCCCGGTTGGTTCGTTCAAGTAATAACAAAATCGCGTTCATCAATTATACAGAACATAACGGACTGCCCAACAATGTTGTATATGGGATCATGGAAGATCAGCGTGGCAATCTTTGGTTTAGCTCCAATAAAGGAATCACGCGGTTTCATGTTGATAGAAGTGATTCTGGAGCAGAGATACCGGCGTTTCGAAATTTTGATGTGAACGATGGCTTGCAATCAAATGAATTTAATACAAATGCATTTTTCAATAGTCACAGAAATGATAACATGTTTTTTGGTGGTATTAATGGATTTAATTATTTTCAACCGGATAGCATATATGATAACGAGTACAAGCCACCTATTGTAATTACCGCGTTTAAGATTTACAATAAACCTGTGAATATTAAGGAATATCTCTCGTCGGACAATAAACTCACGTTATCCTATAAAGATGATTTTTTTGCGTTCGAGTTTGCTGCGCTTGATTATAACGCGCCACAAAAGAACAAGTATGCATATAAACTGGAAGGATTTGATAAGGACTGGATTTATTGCAGTACACGTCGATATGCAAGCTACACAAATTTAGATGGTGGAGAATATGTTTTCAGAATAAAAGGTTCGAATAATGATGGAATCTGGAATGAGGAGGGTGCGTCTGTAAAGATTAAGGTAATACCTCCGCCCTGGGAAACAGGCTGGGCGTATGGTTTTTATGTGTTGGTTGTGATTGGTCTTATTTATGGATATGTGCATTGGAAAACGAAACGTCAAAAAAAGGAATTGGAACGGCAACGGGTTGTTGTCGAAGAATTGCGAAAAGTAGATAAATTGAAAGATGAATTTCTTGCCAATACATCCCATGAACTTCGAACGCCGTTAAATGGCATCATAGGCATCGCTCAATCGCTTATCGATGGTGTTGGCGGCATGGTTACGGAAATACAGCGACGGAATTTAGCAATGATCGTTACTAGCGGCAAACGGCTCGCTTACCTGGTTGATGATATCCTTGATTTTTCGAAATTGAAAAATAACGAGATGGTTCTGCAGAAAAAAACAGTCGATCTTTCGCTCATCACGGATATTGTTTTTTCACTATCAAAACCACTTGTCCGCACAAAGTCACTGTTGCTACAGAATAATATTCCTGAAAATTGTCCGTTTGTTCTGGGAGATGAAAATCGTCTACAGCAAGTCATGCATAATTTAGTGGGAAATGCGATCAAATTTTCTGACTCGGGACAAATATGCGTATCTGCAGAGAGGTCGAACGGGATGCTCGAAATTTCTGTAACTGACACAGGAATCGGTATTCCTGGTGATAAACTTGACATCATTTTTAAATCGTTTGAACAGGTCGACGCATCAACATCCCGTGAGTATGGCGGCACCGGTTTGGGCTTATCAATTACAAAACAATTAGTGGAGCTACATGGTGGACAAATCGGTGTGGAATCCCGGCCAGGCGTCGGCTCCCGATTTTTTTTCACCGTCCCGGTAGCAAACCAGGCATATGAAATGAATGCAAAAAATAGCCAGGAAATTATAACGCGCCACCAGCTACTGGCCGATTTGAATGATGATCAAGTGGATGATTCAGGTGTTGAAATGGATGTTGAGGATAGTAAACAAACCACCAATGGTAACGAGAAATATAAAATTCTAGTGGTCGACGATGAACTTGTCAATCAGCAAGTTATTAAGAATTATTTTTCGCTGGGAAATTTTTCGGTGCATCAAAGTATGAACGGTATAGACGCGCTGAACGCAATCCACAACGGGTTAAAACCTGATCTTGTGGTATTGGATGTTATGATGCCGAAGATGTCTGGTTATGAAGTTTGCAAAATTTTGCGCGAGAAAAAATCAATGTCAGATTTACCAATTTTAATGTTAACTGCAAAAAATCGTGTTGAAGACTTGATTAGTGGATTGGATGCCGGTGCAAATGATTATATCGGAAAACCATTTGATAAGCGTGAACTTTTGGCACGTGTACAGACGCTAATTACAATGAAAAATGCAGTTGCTGCGCACGATGATCTTATCGCGCTCAAACAGGAACTGGATATCGCGCGTAAAATCCAACTGTCGATTATTCCTCAAAATCCACCGAAAGTACCAGGACTGGATATTCAAGCCCGCTATTTACCGATGGAATCCGTTGGTGGTGATTTCTACGATTTTCATAACGTAGATAATAATGTTGGCGTTGTTGTTGCTGATGTATCCGGCCATGGTGTGCCCGCGGCATTAATTGGGTCGATGGTGAAAATTCTTTTCTCATTATGTGAAGATATTGCAGACGATCCTTCCAAATTACTCACGCAAATGAATCGTTCACTCTATGGAAATTGTGGAGAACAGTTCATTACTTCGAGCTATACGTACGTAGATATTAAGAATAATAAACTCTATCACGGCGACGCTGGTCATCTTCCATTATTACTACTTAAAAAGGATACCCATAGAACACTTGAAATTAAACCGGATGGTTTGGTCATGGGATGGTTGCAGGATAATGAATGTCCTGCTGTTGAAGTTGATTTGGAATTCGGTGACCGAATTGTGCTTTACACGGATGGTATTATTGAAGGCAGAAATGATGCCGGCGAATTTTATGAACGCCGATTTTTAACGCTTTTAAATGAGAACCGCAATCTGAACGCATCCGACGTTGCCGATCTTATTTTGGAAGATTTGGCGAAATGGTCATCCATTCACGATGGTTTTGATGATGATGTTATGCTGGTCGTCATAGATGTTTTGTAATTAACCACGTGGTGAGTGGTACTCTGCTGATCCCACATTTTATACTTTTACAATCCACTTACACTACGATGTATTAAAAGCAAAAGCTGAATCTGCACTCTGGATCATCCCCTTTTGGATGGACGAAAAAAGTATCGTGATCTAATAATAATGTAATAACGAACAGTAGTCATGTGCACTAAAATGCGTTAATTATATTGAAAGCGCACAATCAACCTTCAATGAAGCGTTCAGCCCACCGTAAAATAATCGTCTCTGAATATCTTTTACTGAGATATTCAATTAACCTATTCGATTTATTGAACTGATTACTGAAAACTAAGTGTGAATCACTCAATTTTTGGGATTATTTTTTGGCTGTGGTTAGATAAACGGTTAAATTGTGGCTTTCAGATATAGAATACCGGCTCCCTTCCGAAATGAAGCCGGATTATTTTAAGATTATTGAACTTCGAAATTTCAAAAATTAAGATAACACCTGATCTGTGTGCATCAATGCTTCTTGAAGGTATATTTCCGATTTTGGGGAGGCTAACTCGTCAATTGTTAGTTGAGTTAGCGTGAGTAACATTTTGTCTTGAGCCGTGGGATCAAGGCGATTTCCAAAAGTAGTATCACAGAACACCTCCAAATTTTCAGCAGCATTTTTGGCCAGATGCTGCAGAATACGAAATGCCGAATCAGACAGTGGGGGAGTACTTCGATAATTTTCCAAACGACCTCCGGAACGATAGGATGGATACTTTTCTAATCCAATAAAATGCAGAAACCAATCAGCACGGTACATTCCTATTGCGTTTGTTATTCCCATAAAATCAGCAATTAGTTCATCTAGCAAATTGTTTCGCATCGATGAATAAAAACGTTTGGTAAAATAATGTGCACATTCATGTGCCAATCGAATTTTGAGTGAATGTTCCTTCCACTCAGTGTCGGAAAGTCCAAGAGTTACGGCTGGTACTGCGCTGTACGGACCATCACTGAGAATAATGAAACGGTCCTGATATAATTCTTTATTCGGAATAATTCGTTTGAATTTCTCTTGCCATAATGCTTCCGATATTTCGGGTGCATGCTGCTTTTCCCAGATTTCCTTGAGTTTAAAAATCCGGTCCCAGTTGTTAAAACCAGCAACCATACAGGCTCCCATTGATTTGGGAACAGGCTTAGGTTCATTCTTAAATAAAAATGCCTGGATCAGGCTTTCGAAATCTGTGCGGTCTGTGGTGATGAAAACCGGTATGCTTCCACCAATACTTTGATGAATACGAAGTTGAAGTCGGTCCCACTTTTTTAGGAAAAGTCCATTGTTATTATTCTCAGGAATGAGTGAACCTTTCCTTGTTGCCGATTGATAGGCTTCGGTTTGACTAATACCGTCCTCAATTGGAAATTGAAATTGAATAATTCGTTTTTTTAATGTTGCGGGCAGCCCGATAGTTTGTGCTTCAAACAGATAACTTTTCCAGACATTTATGTGGATTTCGTCTGGTAAAGGAAATTTATAGGGATAATTCGCCAATTTGGGATTAAAATAATTAGTATTATATTCAAGCAGCTCTTCCAACTGAGATGGCGTTGCGCCACAGGATTTTAAAAATTCAGTGCGTGTTTGTGTGCTATTCATAACGAATCACATTACGAAATAAATAAATTATCAGATTCATTTTTATGGTGGTCAATCTTGTGAATATTTTTTATTGTTTCACGAATAACAATTTCACTCATGATTCCACCGAGTACCATTTCAAGGTCTTCTTCGGAAAGTTCAACTGTTGATTGCTCCAATTTATTGTCTTTTTTTTGAGAGTCCATTGTTTTACTCCTTGGTTTAACATTTAAAATTAATTAGTATCGAGTATATCTTTTTATATTTGACAATGTGGTACGGCTACAATTCGTTTACGAACCAGGCGTGGCAGGCTATGTTGGGATTATTCCCAAATCAATACGGATGGTAATAACTGTGGATGGGCAAGCCGTAATAGCTCATATCCGATTCCAGATATACCCTGAAAAAAACCGGGATTAATAATGAATTCCGGCAGATTGGGAAATAGCCTGAAATTCCCGGCTTGCTTTGCCCTGGCAATGCATAATGTAGCCCATTGTCGTGCTGTCTGTTGATAATCATGAAGTGCCAATTTCTGCCCGGAAGTAAATAAGAATTCGATTTTTCCAAAATTACCGCAACATAAGTGATCTATCTGTTGCAAATCCCCGCTGAGAACGATTTTCATGGCAGCATTAAAATCATCGATAATTGCTTGCGATTTAATGTACTGCTGAGCAACGAGACGTGCCAGTCCTATACCGGTTGCACCATAGCACCAACTGGTATTTTTAGGATATTGTCTGCAGATATTGATGTCAGAACAGGCATTTAAATTGGAGAAGAATTCATGTCGTTCATATGCAAATGCATCTTCTGCAGCATTTAGCAATCTTTTATCAAGCGTATGCTTAAATAATCGGATTAATGCATTGGCTATACCGGAAGCGCCGTGCGCGAATCCATTGCACAAATTTTCGCCAACAGTTTTCCAGGATTTAAAGCCAGTATCACTTTGCGTACGATTTTGTAATAATTGTTCACCAATCAGACAGGCTTTTTTCAGAGCGTCAGTATTGTCCGTTTCTTCATACAGAGTTATTAAACCCAGTATAGCGCCGGAGCTTCCGTTATTTACATCAAAGTAAGAGTTTTTATTAATACGATCCTCATCAATAATATCTACCAACCTGGCGGCATGCTCGATAAAATCCGGATTATTCAGAATGGTACCGATCCGAACGAGCGAGTACATAAGCGATCCATAACCGGCAGCAGCTCCCAGGCCAATTTTATCGATTACTTTGCCTATGGCATTGAGGTTTAAATTATTTAATAGTGGCTTTAGCGTATCAAGCGTAAGCATATGAATTTTTTTGTCACCGGTAATGTTAGCCACCGCGGCAAGAAACAAAGCAATTCCACACGATCCATGGTACAAATTATAATTGATAACCGGATAATGATTAAATCGATTCCCTGGTAATTTTTCAATCCCGAACCAGCTCACCTTGCCATCGGAGCTATAGATAGCAGTTTTCTTAAGTCGATGTGCAATTGAAACTGCAAGATTTTCTAGCTCTTCATTGTGAACAATTTCCGTAACGTGCTGATCAAAACTATACTCATGTACTGTAACGTTTAAATCGTGTTCGCCAGTTGCACGACAAAACAGGGATGTGCGTATGATATCAATTTGTTTTTCCAAGTCATTTTTGCCAAGATTTAAAATACGTCCTGTTACCAGATCAAATCCTGAGGCATTTATACTGTTACTAAGTTTTTCATCAGTCGATGTTTCAATATCGCATTTATCCGGATAGGCTTTAAAGCATGGGATGTCCAATTGCTCTAACGCTCGCTTTTCAGATGCTTGTAGTGGCCATAAATTTGGTTTCGTATCAGACGTGAGCATTACCGATGCAAATATTTCCAGGTAAATGCTCCGATCGATACCATGGTGCAAATATTTGGGATGGAGCGATCGTGTGAGAATATCTGAATAATATTGACTTAATCGAAAAATAACCCGTCCTTTTTTATTTCTGAATGCATTGAGCGGTCCATTTGCAGCAAGTAGTGTATCCTTTTTTTTAACGAAAAAATGATACAATCGGGAAAATCCCGTAATAAAATCTTCTTTGAATTGTAGTGGTGGCTGTATAGTATCGTTCAATATTGGCATATTTTGAACTGAATGTGTCCTGGCATTTTCGGAGATGATCGTCATTGCATCGGTATTTGTATTAATAAGTTTGTTGATTTTAATCCCGGTTTCCTGACCTTCGGTTCCCCAGAAGCCACTTTGATCGTAACTTTGTCCAGCCATGCCTGTTTGCCAGATCGGCATAAAGCTGCTGTTTAATACAGTATTCGTAAAAAAGTTTTCAAGTACAAATTCATACTGTTTTTCTTCGGGATTATCCGGCTTATATTGAGGGATTTTAGGGTGTATCAATGTTTCCACATCGATGACCACTGGATGTTCACCGCATGCAATAATATTTTCATAATGACAATCGATGCCACGTAATACATAAAATAGACACAGCAACATGCCTGCGCGCTGGTAATATCTATGGCAGCCTCCCACATCCATCAATGGTGTGTGGTTAACAAATTCGACCCATCCATATTCTGCACGATTGATAATTATGAGCGATTTTAATTGAATATTAAGTTCATGATACTGATTGAGCCAATCGATAAAATCGTTGTATGCCTTGGCGAAACCAAGATTTTTGGGTTTGTAAATAAGATTCAATCCGGATTCAAAAGTGACCGATAATACGGTTTGCCCATTTTGATGTCGGTCAGAAATACCTGGATTTATATCGATAATTTTTCCTGGACTTTGATCGAGTTGGAATGCTGTCTGAATTTCCTGATAATCCGAATTCAGGCGAGCAAGAAATTCGCAGATGTTTGCAACCCATTGTGTTGCTATTGTCGCGATTAACCTGGTCAGAACACTATAATCCTGAAATAAGGACAAGATTTCACCCTTATACATTTTTTGTATAAACTCGTGATATAATCCGGAATTCCCTTCGCAACGGCCGTTTTCACAACTTGCATGAAGCGTGCGAAAAACTGAAAATTTTAAATGAAGCGTCTGTAATGCAATGTTTGAAAGCTGTTTTAATAAATAACGTTCTAATTTTACCTGAGCAGAATTGGAAAGGAATGGAATAAGTGTTCTATTTTGCTTACTAAGTTTTTTTCTGGCAGTTAGCACGAATGGGATAAATAGCTCTTCAAATGGCAGCGGTTTGTTAAAATCAATGAACCTGTTGTCTTTAGTTTTTCTGTTATTTTTTAAATCGTGTAATAGGTTATTGTTATAATATTCAAGCGCTTCATTAATAAATATTAGCCAATCAGGAACATCCGCGGCAAGTTGTAATCGCACCTCCCCCATAAGTGGACGGAGAGAATCTATTTCCAAATTATCCCAGGATAATCGTTCTGAAAATTTGTTCCATTTCCCCCCGGCGACAATTTTACACCACTTATCGATACGGGAATTGATTGTATTATTATCACATTCAGTATCACACACGAACAACCGGTTCTCCAGGCGTTCGGATAGTGTGCTCGCTTTTTCCAGTATATTGATAAGTTGTCTTTGTGTAAATTTCATTTGTATGTTATGTTATAATTTTAAGGACTAATGCTGCACAACGGACGCGAGATATTCCCGGTAAGTATCAGAAAGATTTGTAGTTTAAATTTTAACGAAAAGTATCCATTCAATAAAAGATTGCAATTTTACCCTTCGACACCGTTCGTGCCGAGAACAGCCGCAGCACGCCGCTGCAAGAACGGCAAGCTCAGGATTTGGGATACATCGTTGGTTGAATCCGCCACGGTGGATCTACAAAACCATCCAATCTTGAGTTGATACTAACTAAATAAATTAAGGGAGTACACCCGATGCACTCCCTTATTTGTACTCTTTGTTCAGACGATTAAACGCCTGTGAAATCAGTCACTCGTGAAGCAACACGTTGTTGCGCCAATTTCAACTTTCCAGCCGCCAGCCACGGATTCCAAATCTTCAGTAGAAAGCTCACCGGTTGCATCCGGGTTGCCCGGAATGACCAGGTACATTTCGTTTGCAGTCTCTTCCACGACCTTAATTGCCGCATTGATCTGAGCTTTGCCGCCAAAAGCTTTTTCGATTGCCGCTTTGGGATCGGATTTTAATTCACTACGGAATTCTGCATCTTCCCAGGCTTTTTCAATGACTTTTGCTTCGAACGCTTGCCGTGATTCGAGGTAAGAACTCATAATAGTTCTCCTTACAATTAGGTTAATGATTTAAAAATTAATTAATAATTAAGTATGAATTTAAGATTGCTTTCGCCAATTAATGAATCCGTTGATGTACGATCCATTCGAGTGACACCTGGAGTATTTCAAAGACCATGCCTAAAGATATTATATGAGATAACATGTTGTATTTTATGAAAAATTAAAATTGAGTTTTATTCAGGTATGCATAATGAAATAGAACGGTGAATCTATTACAATAGAAAAATATTCTATATTTCAAGGAAAATTTTCATTTAAGTCCATAGAGATATAGCTCCTGAATTAGCGTGACGAGAAAGGCAGACCATCATAACAACTTGAAAAAATATGCAGATAGCCAGGCAAAATAAAATATCTTGTGGAGCATGCAAATAAATTGAATATCTCTTCAATAAATGATGATGATTGTACCTTTCGACACCGTTCGCGCCGCGAACAGCGGTAGCACGCCGCTGCGAGGCGGCAAGCTCAGGGTACGGGACATACCGTTGACTGAGTGCGCCGCGATAGATCAACATAACCAGCCAATATTGAAAGGATACTAAATTGAATTGAAAAAATAGATATATTTCTCTATTAAAGCTAAATTACCATTATTATTCACTTGTGATAAGAATATATTAATTAGGTTGATAGAATATATTAAAAGTTGTGGCATTATCTTTGATTTTTCATCTTTAAAAGAATGAACAGAATTTTAGTCAGCGGAAAATAATAGTACACTTTTAGTTGAAGAGGGAAGCATGTATAAAGTATTACTTGTCAATATGCCATTTGGTGCTTTGCACATACCGTCAATCGCACTTACTCAATTAAAATCTATTCTTGAAAAACAACTGAAGAACAAGGTGTCAGTTGAAATTTTGTATATCAATCAGGATTTTGCAAAATATCTGGGGACGCATCTCTATCGATATCTTGTTTATAAGTTTCAGGATAAAGGCCTGGGAGACTGGATGTTCAGGCAGGTAGCGTTTCCGGAACTGTCAGACAATGCTGTGGAATATTTCGAGCATAGTTTTCCTCACAACGATATCCATGTCCGCAAATTTAGAAATGCCATTCTGGAAAAACGGGAAGGAATTGGTGATTTTCTGGATCAATTAATCGCAAAATATAAGTTGGATCAGGCCGACATTGTTGGATTTACATCTATGTTTATGCAAAATGTTGCAAGTTTTGCTATGGCTCAAAAACTAAAAGATAAAGATCCCGGAATAATAAATGTAATTGGAGGAGCAAATTGTGAATCGCCGATGGGTCTGGAAATTGTAAAACATATTAGGCCGATTGATTTTGTTTTTTCTGGTTCGGCTCTGAAGAGTTTCCCGACGTTTATTCAACACTGCATAAATTGTAGTAATGAAGAGCTCCATACCATAAATGGAGTGTTTTCAAAACAAAATGTCACAGCGAACGGCGCAATCAAACCTACTGGGGACGAATTGGATATTGATGTCCCAATAAATCTGGATTACGATTCTTTCTTACAATTACTTAAAACGAATTTTCCCGACGAAAAAATTACGCCTATCATTCTATTTGCCACATCCCGTGGGTGCTGGTGGGGACGCTGTTCATTTTGTGGATTGAATGGTGCAACTAATAAATATTGTGCAATGAGTGCTGAAACTGCGCTCGACCAGTTCGATTCACTAATGAAATATTATCCCGAATGTGACTACTTTTTTAGCATCGACAATGTCATTCCCAGTAATTATTTTGATGACGTGTTGCCATTTATAAATCCTCCTGCTAATGCAAAAATACTATATGAAGTTCGAGCAAATTTGAAAAAACATCATTTCGAATCCATGTCAAAAGGGAATATAAAAGTTATTCAGCCAGGGATTGAATCGCTGTCCACCCCGGTTTTAAAATTAATGCGAAAAGGCACTACTGCGTTCCAGAATATCACATTGCTAAAAAATTGCCTGCAATATAATATATATCCTATTTGGAATCTAATTATGGGATTTCCGGGAGAAGATGATAGTATTTATGAAAAATACTGTCATGATATCCCATTATTTATGCATCTTCCCCCGGCTGCGGGTTTCGCGCGGGTACGATTCGATCGGTACAGTCTTTACCACAGTGAGGCTGAAAAATATAACCTGGATTTGCAGCCAAATGATTACTATACGATGATATATCCGTTCACTAACGATGTCTTGACCAATCTTGCCTATTATTTCGATGATAAGAATACCGAAGCATCATACGTACAGGTGGTAACAGCTTATTTTGAAAAGGTCGAAAAAGTATTTAAGGTTTGGTGGAACACCTGGCATGATAACAAAGATAAAATACATCCGAAACTGTTTTTACAGACAAACGGTAAATCTGTTATTTGTGATACACGCTCCGGTGCGCTTCAAAAATATCCGGTTGATCCGGTTCATTTGCAGTTGCTTGATCATTTGAATACACCGATGAGAATGGAAAAGATCAAACTACAAATGTCACATGTCAAGGATTATAGTATTGTAACTGAAATGGAATACTTGAAGGAAAAAGGATTAATCTTTGAAGAAAACGGCCGCTACATGAATTTGGTTTTACCGTCTGAACCGGCCGTACTAGAAAATCCAACAGCCTCAATATAGATAAGTCCGAATGCTGGAATTTTTGCCGCATTATTCGGCAATCTTGGGCAGCGAAAGGAATACAATATGGACTGAGCTTGCCGTCTCGTATCCCGATCGATGTTTCATTGGGATACGAGCAGTATTGAAACTAAGAAAAACATAAAATAGACGATAATTCCGTCTTCCGATTTGATTGTGATAAAACTGACCAAACGGCCAGCAAGAAATAATTTAACAGGAAGAAAATACAAAAGGATTATTGGTAAATTACTTTACGAAGGAAAATATACTTACGAAGTGGTTTTCAGGTTTGTCCCTCAATTTTTCTCTTTCCCATCCCACACAGAGATCAAAAAGTATCTAAAATGGCAGGCTCGTTATTTGTAACCGTTCACAGGTGTTTGATGGCAATATTATCGTGGATCGGTCTTAATATTAGAATACCGGATGTCGTGAAAAGGAGATGGGGAGATAATAAACGATTCATTTTTTCTCCTTGTCACCCCATCTCTTGTCTATTTAACTGTTTCCAGGATACAACATGTATAGTGCCTAAAATTGGAGCAATAAAAATAAACCCTGTGAACGGTTACCTATATTTAACAAGAAGATACTTAATTTCATGCTTCTTTAAACAATTTAAGAATAACCGTATTTTTTTCTTTCAACCTAGTAGAAATGGAATACAAAACAGTACAAACTTTATTAGTATGTAAATAAAAAGAATTATAGAGTCAATTTCAAAATCAATAAGGTGACGATATTAGACTCGAATAACTTCGGTTATCCAGTTTGCTCCGCAAACTAGAATCAATAGTTCCGCCAGTCTCTGGTGGAATTCAGTTCCGTCGCTCTGCGACGGTTCATTTAGTGTTGCTAATCACCCAAGTTATTTATGTAACTAATAAATTTTGTTTACTGTTACATAATGGACGCAGAGCGTCCATTCGGCATTCCGCCGGAGACCGGCGGAACGAGTTGACTAACTGTTTCTTTAGAGCTAATC
>JAFGDW010000305.1 GCA_016931935.1 Candidatus Zhuqueibacterota bacterium
CAGTAAAAAATGTGGGTAAGGATCAGTTCAATAGATGGTGGTGATATGTCTGCTTTCACACTTCGACGGAGTATATCCTGAGCTTGATGAAGGGCTCAGTGTGAAGTGGCAGCGAAACTTCATGCTGAGTCCCAACGTGTCGGGAAAGCATGATAATACCGAGCCATTAATTCTATTACTTTTTGAACGGATACTAAAATTTGTTTTGAAATAAATGGAAAATGTGCTATTATGGGAAAGAGCATCGAACACGGATGACACGGATTAAACGGATTTGCACGGATTTTAAAGCGTCATCACCATAACAGTGAATATTGTCGACAGGTTCAGGGAACGTATGTTGAGTCTGCCGTCTCGAAGCGTCGAGCCGCTCCGATGCATCGGAACACGAACGGTGTCGAAGCATACATTTTTTAATTGACATTACAATAGTTATTTTAATGATTCAGTCATGGTTTTATCTTTTTAAAACCGTCAAATTCCGCCTTATCCATTCTATCCGTGTTCCATAAAAATCGTTCATCTTTACTTTAAGGAGAGCATTGTATGAACAACGCTGCACACGCCGGCAGGCGGGGTAATGATGTACGTTCCGACTGCTGGGTGGAAATTAAGTTAAACGATAGCGGCGGACGCATCATCAACCTGAACAGCAAGGTGGAAAGTATGTACGGCCAGTCCATTCGTGATCTGGTGACGGACATGCTGAATTTCTACGGTATCGAACACGCTGATATTACAATTGAAGACAATGGTGCGTTGCCATTCGTGCTGAGGGCCAGAATCGAAACCGCGATTCGCCGTGCGGATGCATCCATTAGCAAAGCTTACCTGCCCACATTTGATCCATCCACAATCCCATCAACTTCTCGCGATCGCTTTCGCCGCTCCCGCTTGTACCTTCCCGGCAACGAACCGAAATTTATGATAAACGCTGCCCTCCACCATCCCGATGGAATTATTCTCGATTTGGAAGACAGTGTATCACCTTCGGAAAAGGACGCTGCTGCGGTTCTTGTGCGGAATGCCCTGTGTGCTATCAATTTTGGTGAGTGCGAGCGTATGGTGCGCATCAATCAATTGCCAGCCGGACTGGATGATCTGCTGTTTGTTATCCCGTACGGCGTTCATGTCATTCTAATTCCCAAATGTGAGTTGACAGGTCAGGTACACGATGTCGATAGAGCTATTTATGAAATCAAACGGCAGCATAACATTTCGCACGACATTTTTCTGATGCCAATTGTGGAAAGCGCCGCTGGTGTTATGCGTGCGTTCGAAATCGCGTGTGCCTCACCGCATGTCGTGGCATTGACCATCGGGCTTGAAGACTATACCGCAGATATTGGTACGCAACGCACCGTGCAGGGACAGGAGAGTCTGTGGGCACGCTCAATGGTTATTAATGCTGCTCGCGCTGCCGGTGTGCAACCAATCGATTCCGTATTCTCCGACGTCGGCGATATGGATGGCTTACGTCAAAGTGTGCTGGAGGCCAAAGCGCTGGGATTCGATGGCAAAGGTTGTATTCATCCCCGACAAATTGCCGTCATTCACGACGCATTCGCGCCTGCTACAGACGAAATCGAGAAAGCGACTCGAATTGTTCGCGCGTTTGAAAACGCCGAAGCCAATGGATTGGGCGTTGTATCACTCGGCAGTAAAATGATTGATCCGCCGGTCGTGAAACGAGCATTACGTACCGTTAAATTGGCAATCGCTACCGGAAAACTTTCACCTGACTGGCGCGAAGGAGGTGTCTAAATATGCCCTACAATGGAAAACTCATTGAAAACGCCGCCGGCCGCATGGTGCCGACCGACGTGAACAGTACCGCAGCGGTACCATTTCAGGGTGTCGGGAAATACCGTCCGTCCGGACGTAAGGCTGCACCTTCAATTGCATCGTGCAACGATTATCCCAAAAGCGGTAATAAAATTGTTCCGGATTTAAAAACTGCACTGGTCAACGCCGGCATTAAGGACGGCATGACCATCTCCACGCATCATCATTTTCGCAATGGCGATCTGGTCGCCAACCAGATATTCGCGGCTGCGGCAGAACTGGGCGTAAAAGATTTGATGTGGTTTCCCAGCGCTTCATTTCCCTGTCACGCACCTGTTATTGAACATATGAAAACCGGTGTGGTGCATCACATCGAGGGATCGATGAACGGACCGCTGGGAGATTACTGCACATCCGGTCAGATGAAAGGTCTGGGCGTGTTGCGCTCGCACGGAGGTCGTTATCAGGCAGTGCAGGATGGTGAGATACACATCGATATTGCGGTCATCGCCGCACCAACGGCCGATCCATTTGGGAACGCCAATGGTGTCAACGGCCCGTCTGCCTGTGGATCACTCGGCTTTGCGCTGGCGGATTCCCAGTACGCTGACCACGTGATTGTGGTAACGGATAATCTTGTCAACTTCCCCTGCGTGCCCTGGCAAATTCAGGGTAACTATGTGGATAGCGTTGTCGTGATGGATAAAATTGGCGAGCCTTCGAAAATTGTGTCGGGGACAACAGAAATCACTAAAAGTCCGGATCGATTGCTGATCGCCGAACTTACTGCCCAATTTGTGCGCGAGGCTGGCATCTTGCGCGATGGCTTCTCATTTCAGGCTGGCGCCGGTGGTACCGCGCTGTCGTTCGCTATTTTCCTGAAAGACATGATGAAGGAGATGGGGATCAAAGCGCGATTTATTCGCGGCGGCAGCACACGCTATCTTGTGGAAATGCTGGAACAGGGATTGACCGACTATATTCTCGATGGCCAAACCTTCGATCTCGACGGCGTACGTTCGATGCGTGATAATCCCCGTCATGTCAGCACCAGTCCGTTCACCAGCTATAATTATCATGGCAAAGGCAATTTCGCCTCTATGGTGGATGTGGTCGTGCTCGGCGCCACGGAAGTGGATATCAATTTCAACGCCAATGTTGTCACTCATTCCGATGGGCGGCTGTTGCACGGTATCGGCGGCTGGCAGAACTGTCTGTTCTCCAAATGCACCATTCTGCCGATTCCGTCGTTCCGCGATCGAATCCCGGTGATCGTCGATCGTGTTACTACGCTCTGTGGTCCCGGCGAACTAATCGATGTGATAGTCACCGAGCGGGGCATTGTTATCAATCCGCAACGACAAGATTTGTTAGATGCTGTTACGAAATCGTCATTACCAATTCGTTCGATTACAGAACTGAAACATGAAATAGAAGCGATCTGCGGAGGCGCTCCGGCAGCGCCATCTCTGGGTGAAGAAATCGTTGCTGTCGTCAAATGGGTGGATGGCACAGTTCTTGATAGTATCAGACGTGTTTTATGATGATACAATATTCATAAAAAATCACTTGCAATTATCGTGGATTAATGCGATATTGGTTACTCAGAGGGTTTGGGGATGGGCAAGCTAATATCATAAAATGTGATCGGGATCAACACACATGTTACATATGTGTTGTATATTCACCATGGTTCACGGTGGCAATGCCACAGTGAATTCGCGGTTAAGCTGCCCTGACTCTAAACGTGTCCATGCTGGCAGCTAACATTACGCGAACATGTGAGTAAAGCTGAATGAGCAGCTTACTCGCGAAAAAATAAAAAAAAGGTAAAGCACCCATGGAAAAATTTATCAAACTGAAAGAAGATGTTAGCTTGCGAACGGTAGCAGAGCAGATGACGGACGACCGGATTATAATCTTACGGGAATCGAAAACCACGGGTACCATTCAAATTCAACTGATATCAAAAATGTCATCCCGACAAATACGTGATGCATTTCGTCCATATACAGTCGAAAAAATTTATGATGATTTCCCCTATCCATTATCCGGGGATAGATTTCTCGCGATGCCGTTACTACGATTAAAGCGAATGTTTGTATAGCTGAGCAAAATTTAGTTTTGGTTTAAAAAGCTCCGAATCATGAATATGGTTCGGAGTTTTTTTATAAACTGATTATATTGCCGCCTGGAATTTTGTTATGGTAATATCAATTACTTCACTTCGTGCCTTAAAATTTTTGCTTGATATTTTAAATTTATTTTTTATATTCGATTACAGCGAAAGTCCCTAACCTGGATAAACCAGAATTAAAAAAATTAGACAGGATAACAGGATGAACAGGATTTCTTAGAAGAAGAGATTATACAAATCCTGTGAATCCGTGAAATCCTGTCTAAAATATG
>JAFGDW010000306.1 GCA_016931935.1 Candidatus Zhuqueibacterota bacterium
CAGTAAAAAATGTGGGTAAGGATCAGTTCAATAGATGGTGGTGATATGTCTGCTTTCACACTTCGACGGAGTATATCCTGAGCTTGACGAAGGGCTCAGTGTGAAGAGATTGTGTCACTTCATGCTGAGTCCCGACGCGTCGGGAAAGTATGAATGGTGAGATAATAAAACATATAATACCACTAAATATTGAAAGGATACTCATAATATTTCTCATCGGATTTTATATGATTAGTATAAACCAGTTATCAAAAATCTTTCCGGATCGCAAGCGCGGCGCTTTCACAGCGGTTCAACCTGTTTCGTTTGATGTCCAGGCTGGTGAAATTTTCGGCTTGCTGGGCCCTAATGGTGCGGGCAAAACCACGTTGTTGCGCATGTTGGCAACAATTTTAACGCCTAGTTCCGGTACTGCCAAAGTGAATGGATATGACTTACGCGAATATCCGAATGAAATTAAAAAATCCATCGGATTTCTTTCCGGGAATACCAAGCTTTACGGACGACTCTCACCGCGTGAATTGCTGTATTATTTTGGGGAATTGTATGATATGAATTTGAATGCTATTCATGATCGTACTGACCATGTATTGCGTCTTTTGCATATGGAAGATTTTGCCGATCGTCGCATTGAAAAACTGTCGACCGGACAGATGCAAAAAACATCAATTGCCCGCTGCATTCTACACGACCCGCCGGTGTTTATTTTTGATGAACCGACACTTGGGCTGGATATTTTAACGAGTCGGACGATTGTCGAATTCATTCGCGAATCTGCAAACGCTGGCAAAACCATTATTTTTTCAACCCATTACATGCAGGAGGCCGAACGGTTGTGTGATCGTATTGGCTTGTTGCACCAGGGGGAGTTGCTGGATATTGATAGCTTAAATGGTTATCGGGAAAAGACGCACCTTCCGCATCTTGATGATATATTTTTATCATACATTGAAGCAGAACTCAACTAATTAGTGGTAGTTTGATGAATACCGTTTCCAATTTTCTAAATATCAACTTGTCACAAAATTGCGCGAGCATAACATGCATATAAATTTTCGAAAAATCATTTCTGTTTACAAAAAAGAATCGCTGGAAACGTTACGCGACCGGCGCACACTGTTTGTTATGATTTTTGTACCGTTGATACTTTACCCGCTATTATTTACCGTGATGAGTCAGGTGATGACACTCAGCCAGGCGAACAGTCTGGAACAGCCGAGTGTTGTTACTATTGTCCCGACGGTGCCTGCTGCACTGGATAGCATGATTCGCTCACATCCCGATTTGGTGGTGATGCCCTCGCGCAATCCGTTCACTGCATTGCAGTCGCGTGATATTGATGCATATATTCAGCTTGTTTATTATGGCTCAAAAGATTCATTTCAGGTTTGTTTCGATGCCACGTTGGAAACGTCCCGAACTGCCCGGCAGCGCTTGACTACGATTTTGGAACAGTATTCGAAGACCAAACACCCACGTAAAACGGCATACATTCAGGTTCCGCCATCGGTGGCGACCGGTTCCATCAATGTGATGCCACCTTCACATGGTCAGGCAATGATCATCGGAGGAATCCTGCCGGTATTACTTATCGTTACGTTAATGTTTGGCGCGCTTTATCCGGCGATTGATCTGACCGCCGGCGAAAAAGAACGCGGTACGTTAGAAACCGTGCTTACCGTACCGATTCACCGACTCGAACTCCTAATGGGAAAGTTTCTCACCGTCACAACCTTTGCGCTGTTGACGGGCGCGCTTAATCTTATCTCTATGGGATTGACTTACGGCCTAGGTTTGCTACAGCTTAATATGCTCAGTGACGATGTCTCCATGGCGCTTTCGCCCACGACAATGACATTGTTATTCATTTTGCTTATTCCACTGTCGTTATTCATCAGTGCCGTGATGTTATCGGTATCACTATTTGCCCGATCGTTTAAAGAAGCGCAGAACATGGCAACACCGTTCTACATGTTACTGCTATTCCCGGCAATGTTCGCAATGCTCCCGGAAATCAGGCTGACAGCGGCCACCACATTCGTGCCGATTTTAAACGTAAGCCTGCTCTTTAAAGAAATTTTGTTGCAAACCTACACCTGGGAGAGCGTAGGGGCAGTATTGCTTTCGAATATTATTTTTGCATTCTTAAGTATCGCATTGATTTCCAAGCTATTCAATGCGGAAGAGATTTTATTCTCAGAAGGAAGCGGCTGGGAATATTTGCTGCGTCGCCCTTACGGTCAAAAATTGGTGGCCATTTCTCCGGCCATGGCTCTGATTGTCTTCTCGGTGGTGATGCTGCTGATTTTTTATATTGGCTCCATTATTCAGCTAAAGTGGCTACAATGGGGAGTCTTGTTAACGCAATGGGGATTAATACTGCTTCCGGTGTTACTAATTATTAAATTTCAAAATGTCAATTTTCGGTCAGCGATCCAGTTGCATTCATTTACATTTAGGCAATTCGCCGGTACAATTCTGCTCACCCTGGGTGGACTTGGCGTTATTTCCATTTTGGCTCAGCTTCAAGCGTATTTATTTCCTTCTTCCAAGGCATTGGAAGATACAATGCAGCAGATGCTGCAATTTGATAGCCTGAATATGACGCCGTTGATTGGCTTTTTAATTTTTGCAGTTAGTCCGGCAATCTGTGAGGAGTTCTTGTTTCGTGGTTTATTGTTGTCATCATTCAAGCAGCGTATGCATCCTGCACTGGCAATTGGATTAGTGGGCGCGTTGTTCGGAATTTTTCATATTTACCTGTTCCGGATGTTGCCAACGGCGGTACTGGGAATTTCGCTGAGCTATATTGTTTACCGGAGTGGCTCTATATATCTTGGGATGATTAGTCATGCATTGCATAATGGCCTGGCGCTGTTACTGATTTCGTACCCCGCAATTGAACAGTTTACCAACGACCTGAGTACGGATAGCACAGGTTCACTATTGATTATTGCAGGCATGGGAGTTTCTATTATAAGTGGATTATGGTTGCTTCAGGGGAGTCGCGTTCGTGAAACAGGCACTGAAGACCAAGCTATTGAAGGATTGCGGCCGGAAATTGTTTGATGAATAATTTTTCATATTAATGAGAACCTAATTATTTGCGTTTTCTTTTAATCGTGTAGCTGTAGTGGAAAAGTGTGACGTCTGCTTATAATAGAAAAAGTTGAGCAGGATGACCTAACCAGTCATCCTTTTTTTGTATTGGTAAAGCCGATAATATTTGGTACATTACTAAAAATAATAAGCGATTAGATAGGAAATCAAATATGGCAACAATCAGGACGCTCAAAACTTTTGTGGAGAAACCTTTTGATGTCTTGAAGGAAAGTCGATCCGGTCCAGTGGAAATTTCAGGTGACGAACAACCTTATGTAATAATTACTGCTGATTTTTTACGTCGATTACAAATAGATACATCTCATGCAAATCAATTGGATGAAACGTTTGCTCGATTAAAAAAATGTTCAGGAGTTTCGGAAGCAAAAATAATGAGTGTATTGAGGCATGAGTGAGTATGTACTATGTGGGGTGAATTTGATAATTGGCAGTTGTGATTGTTGATTTAATCCTATATTCTTAATTTATCGAAACCTTCCTCACCCACGCTACCACACCATACACCACCGGCGTATCCAAAAGCGCAATACCCAGTTTCACCACAAATTGTCCCCAAACAAGTGGCCATATCGGCATCACGCCATAAAATGCAATAAAAATGAAAATTACCGTATCAAGCAGTTGCGAACCGATTGTAGACAGATTATTGCGCAGCCAGAGATGGCGGGACTGTGTGCGGCGTTTCCAGAAATGGAACATCCACACGTCGTGGAATTGGCTGACAAGATAGGCGATGACGCTGGCGAAGATAATGCGGGTTGTGCTATTTAATATAGTATTAAACGCATTCTGATGTGGCCAGAATGGTGCTGACGGAAGATGAATTGCAACCTGAACGAGAAAAACCACAACAATCATTGCAATGAAACCCGAGAATACGACCCAATTTGCTCTAACCTTGCCCCAAATTTCTGAAATCACATCGGTAGTGACAAAAGTGATAGAATAGGCGATCACACCTGCCGGGACTGCCAATCTGAACACCATAATGATTTTACTCGCCAGCACTGAGGCAATCACCAAACCGGCAATAAAAATGGCGGTTAGCAGAATGAATGCTTTATCCTGCGGATGTAAGACTATATCCTGGTGCACGGATAACTCCTTACACCTGCAACATCGCTTCGATGCTTTTCTGTTTCAGCAAAAAATCCACGGTGACAATCGCTGCCATGGCTTCTACAACCGGCACAATTCGCGGAAGGATAGTGGGATCATGGCGGCCTTCCACAGTAATTTCTGTGGGTGCACCATCTTTCGTCACTGTCTCCTGCTTTACACCGATGGATGCCGGTGGTTTTACCGCAGCCCGCAGAATGAATTCCTCACCAGTCGTGATACCGCCAAGTACGCCACCAGCATGATTTGTACGTGTGCCGACGCGGTTTTCTTTCTTCACAAATGCATCATTATTTTCTGATCCTCGAGCTTTTGCGGCAGCGAAACCGTCACCAATTTCCACACCTTTAACGGCACCGAGTCCGAAAATTGCACCGGCCATTGCGCCGTCAAATTTATTAAATACCGGATCGCCCAGGCCTGCTGGCAAATTGAGAATGCGTAGCTCCACAATTCCGCCAATGGAATCGTGGGCATCCTTCATTTGTTTAACGATTTCAATCATCTTTTCGGCAGCATTCGCATCGGGACAGCGTACAATATTACGCTCGATCTCATTCCGGTCAATTGTTTGCGCTTCAATTGGGCCAATTGCGCGTGTGAAAGCATATATATCTATTCCGAATTTGTTCAAAATTGTTTTGGCTACTGCGCCCGCGGCCACCCGTGCCGCTGTTTCCCTTCCGGATGATCGCCCTGAGCCACGATAATCACGAAATCCGTATTTTTTATCAAACGTAAAATCAGCATGTCCCGGGCGCCATTTTTCCTTTATGTCCTCATACTTTGAGCTATCGGCATCGTTATTGAAAATTTCCATGGCAATCGGCATACCGGTGGTGCGGTTCTGAAAGATACCGGATCGGATATGCACGCGATCACTCTCCGACCGTGGCGTCGCTACATCACTCTGACCGGGACGTCGGCGGTTTAATTCTTTTTGTATGAAATCAAGTGACAGATCAATCCCTGGAGGGCATCCATCTACAACGACGCCGAGGCTGTTGCCATGGGATTCACCCCAGGTGGTCACACGGAAAATATGGCCAAAAGTATTGCTCATCAGTTCGTGTCTCCAAATAAGTAAGCACCAATATAACAAAATACACATTTTATCGCAAGCGAATTTTAAATCAGAAACAGAAAGAAACAGTATTACGATAACAGTGATAATAATTATTATGACCCGAAGAGTACAATTGTGTGTACCGGTTCGTTCACATTTTATTTGCATCGCTTTATATGATGTTTTTATAATAGTCTGTTTTTATACAAATAAAAAAGTTTAATTTTCACTGGCATGCCAGTTGTACTAACAGGTAATGAAAATTATGATCTTTAAACCAAAGGAGATGTTATCATGAAAATAAAGAATTTATTTGGATTGTTTACTATAATATTTTTGCTGAGTGCTGGCTCGATGTGCGCAGCTCCCGGACGAGTGTATGTACGTGTTGGTCCGCCAGCGCCAAAACACGTGGTCGTTGTTCACAAGACTCGTCCTCATAAGGACGCAATTTGGGTGAGTGGGCACTGGAATTGGAATGGTCATAAATATGTGTGGGTGGATGGCCATTGGTTGGCGCCGCGGCACGGGTATACATGGGTTCCCGGCCATTGGCAGCAGAATCGACATGGCTGGTTCTGGGTCGACGGACACTGGAAGCGAGTTTAATATCAATAAGTATTGCATATTACAAACCAGGTTTCTCAGAGAAACCTGGTTTGTGATTTTATCCCCCCTTAGCTCAAATAGACTAATTTATCCCTATTCCAAAAAGCATGTTTCATTTTTCCAGCGTTGTCATTGTAATATTTCGGAATTCAATCGGTGTGCCTTCGGATTGAAGACAGATTTTCCCACTGGTAATCGAAGCTATACCGCCGCTATTCTGCAGCACACCATTTACATAACAGGTAATGGAATCATCCTTACAGACGATTTTATAATGATTCCATTCTCCGGCGGGCTTTTCGGATGATTCGTGCATTTTTCCAATCCCTTTTGATTTGTGCGTGGTTTCATACATGGTTGTATCAATTTTAATTGAATTTGGGCCGATCAGAACGAAATCCCCGGCATGACCGGCCATTAATTGGCATTCGATTGTTTGCGGCCACACTTTATCTGGCGGTTGCGCATGAACAAATACGCCACTATTGCCTGGCTCACCGATCCAACGCCAATCAACAGTAAGCGTGTAATTAGCACAATCATTATCAGTGCGGATATAGCCGTTTGTCGCGCCGGTACAATGGAGAACGCTGTCTTTTACAAAGAAGACATCGTTTTCAGCATATTGGCTATCAGCTAGCACAATATGCCATCCGGAAAGATCCGTGCCATTGAAAAGTTGCACAGCGGAAACTTGTTGTTTTTTTTGCGCACACCCGGTGATTAAAATTAGCATCGCGCAGGCACTGATCAAAATGAATTGTGTCATTTTGTTTGCCATATTTCCCCTCCTTAAAAGAAAATGATGAATTTTGAATGTTGAGTTAAATTCCAAAGAATGTGTAGCAAACCGTGGGCATTCTCATTTACTATTGATAGTACCGAATTAGTAATCACTCATCGATTTCGCTTGGAGTGAAGAATTATCTTCTTCATGCTGAGCGAAGTCGAAGCACTTTACAGCTTGACCCCGATTTGGGACGCACTCAAGTCTAATATGGAGACACTGAAAGATTGTGCATGATAACTTTGAGTTTGAAATTTGTTATAGTGGAATTAACAATGCTGGTTAGATGAAGTGGCTGGCTGATATGCTTTCGGGATGAATATCCACCCTATTTAATACATCTCATATTTTACTAACCGACCATCAAGGCCGCCATTTGCCAGTTGTTTTTTCCAGGCTGGTTTAAGGCGAATGTATTTAATCAGGTTCCGATCACCAAAATAGATAAACGCGTTTGTCCCATTGCAGCGCTGTTTCAGAAAATCACCGACCTGTTTATAAAATTCCGGTAAATCAGCGTTTGTGTCCAGGCGAATTCCATAGGGTGGATTACAAACAAGCGTAGAATTTTCAAGGTTGTCAATATCGAAAATATCTCGCTGCTCAATTGCGATTGGCTGCGTTTTATTCAATATGGAACAATTTTCTCTGGCGGCGTCGACTGCTTCGGCATCAATATCGCTGCCGGCAATCAAGTTGCCGGATATGGGGGCAATGTCTTTCAGAGTCTGTTGTTTGACTCGACGCCAGGCCAGCGCGTCAAAATTTGGTAGCTTTTCAAATCCGAACGAACGCCGCATGATCGAGGGTGGCGTACGCGTCGCTTTTAGATACGCTTCACATAAAATTGTGCCCGAGCCGCAAAACGGATCGTAAAGAGGTGTCTGTTCATCCCACCCACTCATATCAATAATAGACGCCGCTAACGTTTCGATCATTGGCGCCTGAACCGAGCGTTTCCGGTAGCCTCGTTTGTGGAGTGACCCACCCGATGTATCGATAGAGACGGTTGCTTTATTATTAATGATATAAAGATTAATCCACACATCCGGCGCTTCAGTATCCACGGATGGACGTCGTCCGTTTCGATCGCGAAATTGATCGACAATCGCATCTTTCAATTTCAGGGCTGCGTATTGGGAGTGGCGAATGGCGCTGTTGGAAACACCGGCAAATACAGCGAACGTTTGGTCCGCATTAAGAAAATCGGACCAGGCAATATTGGAAGCCGTTTTATAAAGGTATCTATCGGAATGACAATCAAATGTTAACAGCGGCGCAAGTACGCGATGGATCAACCGGGAGCAAAAATTTATCCGGTACATTGCTTCTGCCGAGGCATTAAAATACAGACCGCGATAAACAGGAGAAATTTCGGTGGCACCAAGAGAAGTCAATTCATTGGCAGCCAGGTCTTTGATGTCATCGGCGACCTGAGCAAAATAGCGGTTTGTTTTTTGATATTGGTACATACGTCTATGGGTATGCGTTAAGAACTGAAAATTGGGTAGCGATTATCATGAAACTGAATAATTGGTGCTCGATCTGGTTCATCAGATAAGATATTTCAATTTAGTTAGTGTCTGAACAAAAACTCGATAAATTGTCATTTTGAGGATCCCACCAGGCGGGAGACAAAAAATCAATGACCACGAATACGCTGGTTCTGCTGTCGTTACGATGTCGTATATTCCTCGTCAAAAAACGACTCGAAATGACATCTTTGAGAGTTTTCGTTCAGTTACTAGTTACATGATACGGATAAATTATATGATAAGCAAGCCAAAACTCGTTGATCAGAATGCAAAAATACAGGTAACCTTATGCAGTCAACGTAGCCAATTGTAAATATATCGCAAAAACCACTTGACAATTGAACGTTCTCAGGCTAAATTGAATGATAGCTGGAAATGATGCATAATTGTAAATAATTTTCGATGGTTATAATAAGTTCAAATGCGGGCAATTTTCAGCCAGACAGGCGAGGCTGCAAGTAAACTATACTTCAAACGGTGATATTACAAACATATTTATTGAGCAGCTAATTCAATGCTTATCCTTAACTCTCTATCAGCTTTTGGCCATTAGCTAATAGCCAAAAGCGACCAATATTATGAGGATTGCTTACATGTTCAATTTATAGCCGTGTTCAGTAAAAATAAAAATTTAATCGATACACAATGTGCCTGTCGCTTAAACGAATAATAGAAACAGGAAATATATTATGGCTGAGACATATCATTTTTGGACGATAAATCGGGCAACCGATTTATGTGAAGGGCGGATGGATGATTTATTCAATGCTCTTCGCGGTGGATTTTGGGATCGGCTGTTTGGCAAGGGTAAAGATATCACCTGCAAAACAGGCAAACGAATTAATGGGGATCCTGAGTATCAATTGATGACGGAAGGAAAAGATTTTGACGAATATTTCGTGCCGATTCCGTTAAAATGTCTTGGAAACAAGGTATTTAAGTTAGATGAGGTTGATGACAATGCGAGGCAGATTTTAAAGGGCATAGCCAGAAATTACGATTATTTTAGCAGTGAAGATGATCCTGAATTTGTAAAATTTTGGGACACGTCTGCTAATCTTAAACTGGATACAATTATTGCCGAGCCGTTTGGTAAAGTTCGAATGACGACACCTGCGGGAATGGGATATTATGAAATTCTGGAACAAACACCGAATAACATTTTGATCGCCTATAGCCAGGGTGGATTGGTAGCGCGCTATTTAGCATTCCTAGATGAATATGTATTTAAAAAAAATGTGATCAGCGCTATTATTACAATTTCATCACCCAATTTTGGATCACCGTTAGCCAATCCTGCAAACGCCGATTCAATTACTGATGGATTGCGATCAATTTTATTGACATTGCTTTCATTGTACCGGAAAGATTTTCACAATTTATATGATTACACAATGCTTAATTTTGATGCTCTATATACAGCGATTATTGAAGCATATAAAGATGCGCATGAATCCGGTCACGAAATGGAAGAGCTATTAAAATCGGCGATTAAATGGTTTAGCGGATTAAAAGGGAACGAGAGCAGTGCGTTTTTCGATTTGAGCATTGGCAATTTCGATGCTGAATTTTCGGTTCTGAGTCTCGTAAACGCATATCCGTTAACACGCATTTATGAAGGCGCAATTATTTCAGCGAATAATAATCTGCAAGATTTACTCTATTCGAGGTTTGGCTGGCTGGGAGATCTTGCACTTAAAAGTACATCCCTGGTGAAGCTCTGGGGAAATTCAATTTGGGATAATATAACAGCAGCGAGTGATATTTATCGCAAGCAAATTATGACCGAACAACTTGGCGCTCATGAAACTGATCCGATTAAGCTCAAACTGGCGGATGAGTATCATGTTGGGCACAAGCTCCCTGAGGGCATACCCGCACGGATTGATGCATTTGCCCACGATGTTATTATCCCTTCAGTATATCAGGCGTTGCCGTTAACTGATCGATTGCTTGGTCAATATGTAAATTTACGAGCAAATCATAATAGTGGTAAAGAGAAGGGTGATGCAGCGGGCAAGGAAAACATAAAATTTATTAAAATCTTGTTGAATGATCTGAAAAAACAGATTTAATTAGCGACTTGAATTCGAATTTATGAGAATACCGATTTCGAATAGATTAATTATACGCTTATCGCAGCCAGCATTGGCTGGAAATTTATTGACATTCAATCAATGTATTGAGGATGATAGCCAATTTCAAGATTGAATGTGGAACCGAATGATTATACATCGCAATTAGCTTAAATAAGCGGAATGAGACTCGTTTAATATTTTTACCGAGTACATCAGAAACCGGACTCCACTTCCATGAAAGAAATTTTTATGACATGTTTTTTATCTCTGCTCATTTTGATTTATACCCCGTTTTTATCTCTACAGCATCTCACCATAATAAGAAATGCAATCTCAATAGAAAAAAGACATTTTGTCAGGACATTGACTTCTTTTCAGATTGGAAATTCCATAAGACCTGTTTTTTATTTCAAACAAACGGTAACTTTTAATTATTCGCTATGTTTGGAATTAAATGCAAAAATTGTGAACAGCCATGCATAAAAAATAATGGTGATAACGAATATACTGCAATTCTAAGGTGACTATGAAATACGAATTTAAAAAATCATTCAACAGAAGACTACTATTGCTACTTTTTATTGCGTTACCCCAGATAACAATTGCCTCCGATAATCTTAACCACTCACTCGCTGATACATCGCTGATTGTTAGCAATATTGATAAAGGGCTGGCATTCTTTAATAGCGAAAAATATGATAGCTCTATTGTCTATTATAATGTTGCAATAAATCTTGCTTTACAGACAATAAGGTCAGGAAATAATGAAGTTGTATTCTGGAAACTATATGCGAAGAGTTGTAATGGTCTTGTGGAAAATTATATAAAAATTTCAAACTTTGATGAAGCAGAGTCTACGGTAAATTCAGCGATTGAAGCGGTTCCATCGCGGTTGTTGGAGGAATATTTTGACTTTGCTGAGCTGCGACAAAATCTCGGTATAATCTATTATTATAAGAGGGATATTCAACGGTCAATAGAGAATTTATTCAGGGCGTTAGAAATAAAAAAAGAAATAGGTGACCCTGATCAACCTCAGGTCGCAAATACACTGGATTGGTTAGCCCACTTGCATAGATATAAATCAGACCATAGGAATGGCACGCGTTACGCTCTTGAGGCATTAAGAATCCGGGAAAAAACATTAGACCCGGACGATCCAAAACTCGCTTCCAGCTATTATAGCATAGCGATAAGCTATTACAACAGTGGCGAATTTGAGAAAGCGTTGAGCTATCTTGAAAAATCGCGAAGTATTAAGTTAAAAATTTTTGGCGAAAATCATCCCCAGGTCGCCTATATCTATCGATCGTTTGGCTTGATTTATATAACGCTTGGTGACTACGATCAGGCATTGGAAATTTTGCAACAGTCGCTTGAAATTTTAAGTCAGCATTTCAAGAATGATCATTATCAAATAGCGCGTACATTTCAATCCCTGGGGAGAACGTATTATTTAAAACAGGAATATGATAAAGCATACGATTACTATAAAAAAGCACTCGACATTTTTGTGAATACGTTTGGGATGGAGAACAAGGAAGTCGCGACAATGTATGATTATATTGGGGCGGTTCATTTCCGTAAAGGCAATTTCACACAAGCAATAGAATTCTACAAAAAGTCAATAGCAATTAAGATTGGATTAATGGGAAAATTACAAGACGGAGTCGCGGTTTCGTATCATAATCTTGGTATGGTCTATGAAGAAATGGGCGATTATGATAAGGCACTCGCTTATTGTGATTCAACGCTAATTATTGAAAAGCAGGTGCTGGATAAACATAGCGCAAATTTGGCTGAGACCTATTATAATTATGCAAACATATATTTAAAGAAAGAAGACTTCAAAAACGCACTATCATATATTCAAAATGCCACAGCGGTTTTAGTTCATGATTTTAATAATGAGGATTTACTCGTTAATCCCGAACTCCAAAATATTAGTTCTCCTCCGTTACTTCTAAAAATACTGAACATAAAAGGCGACATACTGGCTAGTTACCATTCAGCCTTTCCGGATAGTTTACATCTGTTAAAACAGGCACTCGCTACCTATCAGCTCGCTTATGAGCTTATCGACTTAACCCGAGTTAAGTACTATTTCGAGGGTTCTAAAGAATTCCTGGCGGAAAATACCGCTCATATTTATGAGAATGCGACTAATGCATCATTAGAGCTTTATAATGAGACCGGTGAACGGTCGTACCTGGAAAATATTTTTACAATTTCTGAAAAAGCAAAAGCCGGAATTTTAATGTCGTTACTGCAAGAATCCAAAGCAAAACAGTTTGCAGGGTTACCGGATAGCCTGGTTGAGAAAGAAAAGTACTTGCGGCAAGAATGCAGTTCGCTTGCTATTGAAATCCAGAAAGCATTAGCCAATGCGAATGAAGCTGATAGCCTGGAAACGCAACAATTGAATGCAACGTATTTTAAGTATAGCAACACCCATCAAAAAATAATTAAACGGATCGAATCGAGCTATCCGAATTATTACAATTTAAAATTTAGAACGCAACCAGTGACAATTTCGGATGTCCAATCGACGCTCGATCACGACACGGCATTAATCGAATATTTCATGAGTGATAGTACGCTAACTATAACATTTATCTCTGATGAATTGTGGGATGTTGTCACGTGCCATCTCGATACAAATTTTCAGTCGCAATTGAGTGAATTCCTTGTTTCGATAAAAAAAGTGGATCCGGCCATGTTTGTTGATACATCATCCCATTTATATGAAATATTAATTTCTCCGATTGAATCGTATCTTCAGGCAAAGTCAAAGCTTGTTATTATCCCGCATGGATTTTTAAACAAAATACCATTTGAAGCGCTGTGTCCGACAGTTGACGCAAATTCACATCCAACTGATTTTAACAAACTATCGTATCTCGTTAAAAAGTTTGAAATTTCCTATCACTATTCTGCCACACTTTTTCAAAATATTCAGGCTGAAAGTTACCGGCGACATGTAGCTGCCCTATCAACTTCTTTTGTTGGTTTTGCACCTGTTTTTAGTGATGCTGACACAAGTGGCGCGTTGCTGGTAAATAATGAACAACCTATAAATGCCATGATCGCCGACGATGAACTGCGATCGCTGTATATCAATGGAAGCAAATTTCGTGAATTGAAGAATTCGGAAACTGAGATAAAAGAAATTGTTTCCCAATATAACAAACGAAAGAAAAAGGCTGTTGGCTATTTACACAATTCAGCAACGGAAAAGGAATTTAAAAATTCGACAGGTCAGTTTGAAATTATCCATGTGGCGACTCATGGTATTATCAATGAAGGTCGGCCTCAGCTATCAGGGATAATTTTTTCTCAGCCAACGGATTCAACCGATACTGAAGATGGCATTCTGTTTTCGGGGGAAACCTATAATCTGGATTTAAACGCTGATTTGGTCGTGCTGAGTAGCTGCGAAAGCGGCGTCGGGAAATTGGTGCGTGGTGAAGGCGTGATGGCCTTGACGCGGGGATTCCTGTATTCCGGTGCATTGAATATCATTGTGTCGCTATGGAAAGTATCAGATAAACAAACGAGTGAGTTGATGATAAATTTTTATAAAGACACACTTCAGGATCATAGCTATTCCAAAGCATTACGTGTGGCAAAACTGAAAATGATCGAAAATAAAGCGACTGCATTTCCCAAGTCCTGGAGTAGTTTCGTATTGATTGGAAGATAATAAAGTTAATATTTAATGGATCTCCCAAATTATGGATGACCCGGCTCAAAATACTTACAATATTTTGAAAAATCGAATTTATTTCCTCTTCATATTTCTCGGATTATGCCACTCCAATCCAATTATGGCCTTCCCGGATAATTCAAAATCGGATACATTACAGGCAAACATATATTGCCAAATGGCAGATCAATTTGCTCAGCAAACTGTATTTGATAGTTCTATTTATTACATGGAGAAAGCTGCTGATATTTATAAACGATTATGCGATCGCTATGACGAATCATATCTATGGGCAAAGTATGTTCATATCATGAATCGAATTGGCGATAATATGAGATTTCAAGGCAAGTATGATGAAGCGATGGATAACTATTTAAAGCAGGCGCTGCACATCGGTTTGGATAAATTGGGTGAAGATGATCCGGTAATCGCGCGAATTTATAATAATATGGGAATCATTTACAGTAGCAAGGGATATTATGATAAATCGCTTGAGTACCATGAAAAAGCCTTATCGCTGAAAATAAAAGTATTGGGTGAATTGAACAGCAGTGTTGCAATTTCATATGTTAATATTGGAAATAATTATTGGTTTAAAAGCGATTATGACAAGGCGCTTGAATATTATACCAATGCGCTAAACGTTCAGAAAGAGATATTGGGAGAGAACCACGTCGCAGTCGGAAATTGTTACAACAATATCGGCATGATCTATGGTGCAAAGGGGGACCATGAAAAATCATTACACTATTTTCTGAAGGCGCTTGAAATCAAACAGAGCGCATGGGGTGAAAATCATTTGAGTGTTGCCATTACTTATAATAATATTGGTCTCATTTATGAATTAATGGGAGCGTGCGACAATGCATTGCTGTATTTTAAAAAGGCCGAGGCTGTCATAATTCAATTAATGGGAGATAATCATCCCGAGCTTGCGAACGTCTATCAACATGTCGGAAACACGTATATCAATCTAGAAAATTATTCACTCGCGCTGGAATATTTAACGAAAGCATTGGCGATACAAGAACAGAAGTATGGAGAGTATCATCCCTTTATAGCGAATACAATACGATTAATGGGGGAAGCATATTTCCGGCAACGGGATTTTCTAATGGCTATGGAATGCACCCAACACGCCTTAAATGCGCTTGTTCCTAAATACGATAGAACAGATGTTTATCACAATCCCGATATTTCCAACCCACTCTCCGATCTTGAACTCATGAAGGCGTTACATCAAAAGGCAATTCTGCTTCATTCAATTTATAAATTGCAATCACACAATTCCAAAGATATTGAAATGTCGCTTGCAACGTTTCAGGTTGTCGTGGAATTGATCGATCATATGCGAACAAGTTATAAAGCGGAAGGTTCGAAAATATTCCTGGGTGAGCAAGCACAGCAAATTTATGCAGATGCTATTCAAGTCGCAATGTCGCTTTATCGGATTACCGGGAACGATGAATATAAAGAGCAGGCATTCCAGTTTTGCGAAAAAACAAAATCAGGAGTGTTATTAAATTCGCTTCATGATGCTCAATCGAGACAATTTGCAGAAATTCCGGATTCGTTGTTGGAAAAGGAAAAGGAGTTAAAAATCGAATTAACGTTCAATAAAACACAGCGCCAATTGCTGATAGAGAATGGAATGGTACCAGATAGCCTGAAACTGAAAAAACTGGATGCGGCATGTTTCGCACTCAGCACAGAATATGATAGCTTCATCGAATATATTGAAACATCCTATCCCAAATATTATCGGTTGAAATATCAAACGAAAGTCGCTGCAGTTGAAGAGCTGCAGACGATGTTAAGTGTGCATACGGCGCTGGTCGATTATTTTGTCGCGGATAGTGTGGTATATAATTTTGTCATCTCGCGTGATACTTTCGATGTAATCGTCATGAAAAAAGATACCAATTTTCTACAGATGACAGAAAATTGCGTAACCGCTATTCGGAAAGTGGAGGTCGAACAATATGCAGAAACGAGTTTCTATTTGTATCAAAAACTAATTGAGCCAATGAACTGCTATCTTGATTCCATTACGACATTGATTATCATTCCACACGATATCCTTTATACACTCCCATTTGAAGCGCTGCTCACAAAACAAGTGCAGGATGGAAAGAAAGGTTCGCTAACGCACCTCAATTATTTAATAAACAGTGTTAACATCTCCTATAATTATTCATCAACTTTGTATATGTACTGCATGAAAGAAATGCAAGGAGCAAATTCTTCAGTGAATGTGAACCAGAGAGCTTTTATTGGATTTGCACCGGTATTTCAAAATGATGAAAAGAGTAATATTCAGCCGCGTAATCTTGCCGATTTGAAGGTTTTAGGGAATGATTCAGATAATCGTGCTATTGATATTAACGGAAAACGCTATCATGAACTGACATACTCGGAAGCCGAAGTGCGCGAGATTGTCCGGTTATTTGAAAATCGACATCAACAGGCACACGGATATCTCCATGATGAAGCATCCGAAGGGAATTTTAAATCAAACGTTGGCCTGTACCGATACATTCACATTGCAACGCACGGCATTATGAATGAAACAACGCCTCGACTATCCGGGCTTATTTTTTCGCAGCTTGCAGATACCAATAGTACAGAGGATGGAATACTTTACGCATGTGAAACATATAATCTTGATCTGAATGCTGATTTGGTGGTACTAAGTAGTTGTGAAAGCGGTATCGGAAAATTGGTAAAAGGCGAAGGTATGATGGCGCTCACGCGGGGTTTTCTGTATTCCGGGGCAGCAAATGTTGTGGTGTCGCTATGGAAAGTATCGGATAAGCAAACCAGTCAACTCATGATTGATTTTTATCGGCGCGCGATTAATTTATCTAATTATGCGGAAGCACTGCGTGCAGCAAAATTGAAAATGATTGACAACGAAGCAACTGCATTTCCCAAATCGTGGAGTAGTTTTGTATTGATTGGGAGATAATATATACTTGAAATAAAGTGGTTTTCAGATTTGACCTTCATTCCCTTCTTTTTGAAGGAAGGCCGAAGGTAAGGGAAGGTTTGAAAATGAAAATC
>JAFGDW010000020.1 GCA_016931935.1 Candidatus Zhuqueibacterota bacterium
AACGATTAATAAATGGTGACGTTGCCGCCTACAATATTCTTGCTACCCCTAGCCTGAGCGGCAATGTGGCGAAGCCCGAGGGCGGCTTTGCGCACGATGCACCATTTGTTTGTTAGCGGCTGTAAATTTGAATGCTACGATAGTGTTGTGTTCCGCCGCCGTCTCTTATCTTGCTTGTTTTATTCTTGCAGCGCCCCTCTTGGCTGTTTAATGCGCCGGAGCGGAGGATGAGTGACGGCGCATTACTTGGTGCAGTTACAAGGAGGTTATCCCGCTTCCGGATTGAATGGTTCCGGAAAAATCGCCTGGATCGACCCAGCCTTCCCATAAAGTATCGGCGAAATGTATTTCCCACCCACCCCTTGATTTACCGGCCTTGAATGAACCATTCATTTGAAGGGTAAATGCTGAAGTGTCGGCATCCCCTGAAGAATCTGGAGGATAGGATGCCGTTCCGGATGCCGTAATCGTTACGGATGAGTCCACAACAGTGGCACTTCCACTGAGGAAAGAACAGGTAATCCGGTAGCCGAAAAAATAATAATACCATTTCCCACTAACCGAAACAGAACCATTATCATACTTTGAAAACGACAGATCACAATAATTCTGAGTTCCGACATCATTAAGAAGCCATGTTTCAGAAGCGACGGTGGTAGGACCGGTAGGGTCTTTGGAACAATGAGTAACGATTAATAATAATAAAAAGGCAGAAAGACAAATTATATTACGTAACATATTTTTCGTCCTATTCTTTAGAAAAAAATCATTAATGAAATGCCACCCAACCCTGTATACCAAGGATCAAACCTGAGAAGATGCTCCCAAGACCATCTTTCTATATCAGAAGTTTTTTTAATCAGGTATTTTAACCGTAATCCAATAATCGTTTCCAATGAAATTCGCTTATTTATTTTTAAAACCGGAGATATGCCTAGACCAACTCTCATGTCATACATGTCATTACGATTAAATTCAAAGCCATACCCCAATGTGGCAATCGGCCCTAATTCCCAAGATTCACCAAAAGGTTTGCTATATAGCAATTGAATTGAGGTTGCAATATTATGACCGTAATCATATTCTGTTTCATTAAGGATGCCACCGGAAAATAAATATATTTCAATTTGAGGATTAACTGAAAGACCAATTTTAAGTTGTTTGGCAAATTGGTATCTTAAAGTAAATCCATCAGAGTAGCCGAAAGACCAAAGATAATTTTGTATTTGTATCGAATCAGGGAAAACATTTGCATTAGAAAGTAATAAGAGAGCGATTGCTGTTTTAATTATAGAATTCACTTGATTTCCTCTTCAATTATTGGTTCTGGAGATTTAATATCCTCTTTAAGCGATGGACCACACCAGTCATGTAAAAAAACATATTTTTTTATTGGTCCAACGGGGTTGATTAGGTAGGTTTTGACCATCCAGGAAATTAAAGAATCAATATAAGGTTTCGTAATAGTTGTATCTGATAATTCATCCTGTTTGTGGAAATTCTGGCCGGACATGTACATCCATTTATCTGTTAGCAATATTTCTTCAGGATGATGACGCTGGAGTGCTTTTATAATATCAACCCTAATGGTTCTTGATATGCATCCTTTTTTATCATAACTGTAAATTGGTTTATTAAAGGATTTGATTAAAGTTTCGATACATTTTTTTGAACCACAAATGCCAAGCTTCTCAGCGTTTTCCGATGCTGTTGCATAATTTGTATCTTTATTGAAGTTTTCAATTAATGCGATTTCAGCTTCTTTAATACCTAAACGGGCCTGATATTGTAGCGGTAAATTATTGTTTTTTAGCAATTCAGCTGTTGCGGCCGCATCGGGGCTACAAAGAGCAAGAAGTCTTGATTTTTCCTTTTCGGTGAAGGAATGCATTGCCTGAATATTTTTAATTAAATAAATATATTTATTAAGATACTTATATGGCACATTTTCTAATAAATTCGAGTATGCTTTGCGTGCTGGAATACTACCGAAACATGTGTCATATTGTAAAATTATACAGTTTGAATATGCGAGAATAGAATCTTTGATAATCCTGGATTTTATTTTTTCCAATACACGCCAATTTAAATTTAAACCAACAATCGCTTCAGATAGCTGTTGTTCATTTTTTTTCCAATCCTGAATACTTCGACCAGAAAAACTTCTTATTATATTGAAACGGTTTGATCCACATTTAAAATATTTCGTACCGATATAATAACCGCAAGGATATGTTAAATTGGAATAATATTCACGGAATTTATACAAAGAGTCAATAGGTTTTGAAAAATCAGCTATGCAATAGACGTGAAAAATAAATATGACTGCCCAAATTCGAAAATTAATATTTAACATAGCAGTATCCTTTACGATTAAAAATTATGCATCTTAGCCCATTGAGAATATTTAGTTCCGCCATTCGGTTCGTTATTTGGTATTGTTAATAAACGGTATGCCAGTTTAGTACCTACATTGTCGGTTCTGTGCATGATATTTCCTTTTGATGGCGGATTTGCATCCTCGGTTCCGTCATTAGTAACATGCCTGAAAAATCCAGCGCTATTTTGATGCAAGAATTCATGTACGATCACGACATAATTTAGAGCATTAGCCATACAAAAAGAACAATCGGCTGGAATTTGATCGTTAACCGATAACGGTGGAGTATCGCCAGAAATTGAAAATTCATCGGTATATAAGGTAATACCATCTTTTCTATCGTAGTTTTTGGTAAGAGGATTAAATAAAAGTATGTAACTTGTTGGTCCATCTTCATAAATTTCACGTATCAAAATACTTTCATAATGCCCGGGGCTATCTTGCAGTGTATCATTATATTGACCAATTCTATACACAATATTTTTTGATAAGCCCAATGCGCCAGCCAAACGTATTTTGAGGCTATCGGAGGAATTACGATAATAGGTATAGTTAAGAACCCAATGCGTTCGCATACGAGTTGAACTTAAAAAGGTGGCATGATTAGCAGATTCATCACAAAGCTCTTTATCGTCGCCAATAAGTCCCCGAGCGGCTTGTGCAAGATGCCATTCTTCTTGTGCAATCAAAGATCCATTATCATATTGGAAATAATCAAGCATTCCATTGTTAAAAAGAAAATCGACTTTATTATTTTTATTCAGGTCCCATTCAGAAGTTCTATCACTTAAATCATAAACATAAATTGAATCGCCTAATTTTGCAACAGCTTGTTTTAAAATAGAATTAAAGTTTGTACGCCATTCGTTTGCTGTTGGCCTGAATGTTGGATTGCTGACGAGATAGACATTATATCTTTTTGAAAACGTTTTTTCCTTGTAAACGACAACCTTCAATTTATCGCTACTTCCATAGCAATCCCCAGCAAGACAGGCAGGACTTTTAGGATCTGATATGCCTAAAACTGATAAACTTATTGAAATATTATCTGTGGAAGAATTTAATGAATACAGTTTGAATGTGTTTTCTGTACCAGTCAGATTTATTGTATCAAGAAATCTTGATTTTGAAAAGGAGATCACACCCATTGCGGAAATTGGTAGTACTGCAACAATTTTATCATACGCACTATTTTTAATGGTTGAATCAATCAAAATATTGCATGTTGTGCTGCATCCAGCGGCAAGAGAAATATAGCTTATAGTATCTTTTGTCTTTGTGCCTCTCCAACCATCAAATCCAAAACTGACATCGGCGGACTGCGTAAACCATACTTTCCCAGTTGGTATAACATTCGTGTCTGTAGTATCAATTACTCTCCAACGAGCAGGTAACTCTTTACATCTATCATAAACATCTTTATAGGTACTTGAAGCTAAAGCTATATTTTCCAAAGTGCTGTCAAAAGGATGTGTTGCATAACAATTGATACACTGGTCATCGCAAGCAATATCCCAATTTGCTTTGACACCATTAATTGTTCCTTTCCATTTAAAACCGCCTCTGTCTTCATGTTGCCGGCAGACTATAAAAAGAATCGAGATTAATAGAAAAAAATATTTATTCATTTTATTATCCTTTCCATCGGGTTATTAATTAAACTGATCGTTTGGAACACGATAATTAATTTCAGCATTTGCGGGTAAATAAATTACATATGCCCAAGGATTTTCAAATGCGTGCCAATACCGGTCACCGGTGAAAATCAATTTCTTCCCCCAAGAATAATCAGGGGTAAAAGATTGAAAGATTAATCCACCCGAATCTTCGCCTATTTTTTTCAATCTAATCGCAATTTCTGTTGCTGCTGCGCTACCATCAGGGTTTAATGGCGTTAAGAATATCGTCATCTCAGAATGTTTAATGGTATATTTATTTTTGTTAATATGAATTCTTAAAATTCTATGGTAATTACTTTTGCTATATTGATTAAATTCACTTTCGTGTATTATTTCCATAATCCTTTCTAACCCATCCAAGCCAATAAATTCGCCGTTCTTAATCCGGCCAAACGGTTGGTTAATATTATCAGCTTGGTTTGTAAATTCATAAGCGCCTAATTCAAAACCCATTCCAGTTGGTCTATCATTAAGCATTATATCAATTAAGGGTGAAACCGCAATATTACCCTTATCTATGCAAGGTGATGTTGGTAAAAGGGAAAGGCCATCATCAATAGACCCCCATTTTCCATCAGATCCTTCAGGTTGCAATGGATTTGAAAAAAGAGGGTTATCAAAAATGTTATTTGATCCACCGCTTCCGCCCCTTAAACAGGAATACGAAATATCAAAAGACATCCCTTTCAATTCCGCTTGTGCGCCAGGATCCCATAGAATTGTATTAACCACCGGCACCTGAGCGGACGATGTTGCTGAAATGGCTGATCCGCCTTTTTCAGCAAAGTTGTTTGAGAATGTACAGTTAATCAGTGAAAGAACATTTCCATACGTTGAAATTCCGCCTCCGCTTCCAGCTACCGTGTCTCTTGTGAAAACAGAATTAACGATGCTAATGGCAGCACCGGTATTATACAAAGCCCCGCCGCCGGAAAATTCCGCCGTATCCTTGCACGAATTGCCGTCAAAAACCGAAGCGTCTATCTTCATTGTTTTAGTTGAATTCACATAGAGGCCCGCGCCACTGCCTGACAAAGAAACGTTGTCTCTTATCAGGCAGTTTGTAAGCGAATAAATCCCACTGTTATCATAAATACCCGCACCAGAAGATGCTGAAAGGTTCTTTTGAATTCCACACATTTCAAGTGACGGTGAACAGTTTTTGTTATAAATACCTCCGCCTATTGCGTTTTCCCCGATTCCATTTGCCGCGCCATGTTCGATAAAAAGGTTTTCAAGCCTTATTCCCCTTGATGGCGCAGGGCTGGTAATGGTAACCACATGGTAGGCATTATCCGAAAGCAGAGCAATCTGACCCGCATCTGGCGGCCAGGTTGTGATACCATCATCATTTCCGGCAATATCTCCTGAAAGGATTGTGTTATACGGCGAACCGCCCGGCTTTTTTTCCGTTTCAGTACCGAGAAAACCACCGATAATTTCAGTACCAGACTGAATCATAAACGTTACAGAGCGGGGATCGGAGGTAACCACCTTTCGAGTTGGTTTATAAACACCTTCTGCAATCCAGATTTCCCGGCCTTGTGCAGCAGCTCGGTCTATGGCTGGCTGCAGGTCTTTGTAGGCGGTTGCCCAGGAATTGCCGTCTTCACTCCCAGCCGAACATGGTGAGTCATCATTGACATATATCTGGTGCTGGCCTTCTTTTTTAACATTCAGCGCATATTCCGTTGTTCCGCAAGCCTCCGGATGAGTCAGAAGCATAATAATTTTCTGCTCTGCGCTTGTAATATCAACTGGAATATCAGGAGAATGACCGTCAACGGAAACGGATTGGCCCTGCACAACGGGTGTTACGAGAATTGTTGAAGTTGCATCCGGTACAACGGTAGTAAATTCAAGGATCAGAGGATCAAACGCCGGGGACATTGACCATTCTGAATGAAAAAGATCGGTTAAAACCGGTGGTTTGCATACAATTGCATCAGGCTCGACAACCACTTGCTTGCCAAAGAGTGAGCCCTTAAGCCTACTGCGGGAATAAAGATGTATCTCAGCGTTAGGCGCTGAAATTAACCCGTACAGAACAGCATCGGTACCGATAAAAAGTTGCTCGGTTTGGGCTGAATAGATATTTATAGAATAGGGCTTCTCGGCAGGAAAGTTCATTATGGTCCTGTCTCCAAACCGTAAGGACACCTTCACCTGGATTCTGATCGTTTGTCCTGAGCTTGCTAAAATCGTCAGTTGCACATCAGGTTCTATCAGAAATTTCCTGAATGTATAATTTCCGGGGTTAATGGTAATGGTTGATTGTGCATAAGCCTGAAAATCGGCATACGAGCCGGGACTCAACGTATATGAGCCACCCGGTGAAACAGTGATATTCTGTGTACCGGGTACAACTTCCTGGCTTGGAATATTCGGTAAAACAAACAGCGCGTTTTCATGCCTGTTTCCGTCAATAAGCACGTTGTTTTGTGTCGTAATGCTGCTGCCAGAAACAGCATTGCCGGTTACATGCGCCCGTTCTCGTAAAAACATGGTGCCTTGCGACAAAACATCGCCAGAAACAACCGCATCACATCCGGCTTCCAGAGTTCCAAGTGAACCGGCATCGCCTGCGAAGATAGTAGCGCGGTCACGTAAATCAGTTCGTTCGATTGAATAAACGGCAAAATTTCCCGGATTACCCGCCGTTTGCGGCAATGTGGGTACCGATGGGCTAGGCGGAACAATGCCGTCACCGAAAATCAGTGTTCCGTCGGCAAGGTAAACAGGAATCGAGTAATTGAGCGTGAATGTCGTTTGCCGGTTATTTGATACATCATTCGTTTTATCGAAGCTCGACCAGTCAGCATAATGAAGGCCGATTACTTCGCCGTCAGCATTCGGAATGAATTGTCCGGGTTGCAGGGTAATGCCGGAATAATCGAATTTCACCCGGTAATTTCCGTCCCCAAGGTCTTCGAGCGATATGTTCGATACCGGAGTGTAATAATCTTCCAGAACAGGCACCTTGTTGTTTTCAATGGTAAAGTAGTAGTATGCGAAGAAATTGGTTATTGGCTCTGAATTCGCAAGGTTCTGGATATAGACCCTTGGTTTTGAGATGTTGGATTCGTAATATCCTTCATCTTTTGAAAACACCTGAATGTTTATTGCTGCCGAAACGGTTTGGGCCAGGAAATAAACAAGCAGGAAGGCGCCGCTTGATAAACGTAAAAATGGCATGAGACCTCCTCGATGGGGTAATATGATGTCTGTTTTAAAATTTGGTGGCGCATATTCGAATGTCTACTGTTTCCTGAAAGCAATATAGTGTGAGGTCAAATAGGGATGCAAGGTA
>JAFGDW010000307.1 GCA_016931935.1 Candidatus Zhuqueibacterota bacterium
AATTTTCACTAATTGTTTTTGTAAGACTTAATTGATTTCAATTTGCGTCCATTCGCGTAATTGGCGGTTTTTAGAATGGGCTCAACAATTAAAATTGAATAAATTAAAGGGATTCCCAAATATATGGGAATCCCTTTTAGGTTTCATTACTCTGCTTTTTTTATACCAGATAGATCAATAAAATCGGCTGGATTCTGGGGTGTTCCATCTTTCACAATTTCAAAATGAAGATGAGCACCAGTAGACAAACCTGTATTTCCAACAGTTCCAATTTGCTCTCCTTGAGAAATTCTTTGACCGACCACGACATTTACTTCATCGAGATGTGTATAACGTGTTGTGTATGAATCATTATGCTTAATAACAATAAAACGCCCTGAACCTTCGCCTTTTTTGTAATTCAAGTTCGCTTCCAAAACTACACCATCTGCCGCAGCATGAACGGTTGTGCCCAATTTAGCCGCAATATCAATCCCGTCATGATGATATATTGATTTCTTGATGGGGTGCATAATATTGCCAAATGCAGCCGTTAATTTTCCGGATTTAATGGGTGACTTAAAATCAATTTTGGAATTTAACGGTACAGCGCTAGATACTGAAGACACCATATCGTTTGGAGCACTCGCGCTTGTGGAGCGTCCGGCCATTGGGAGAATGATTAAGGCTAACAATAAGATAAGGATATTAAGTGACATATTTTTAAAGCGATTCATTGGTTTTGCTCCTTTTAATAATAGAATACGTTTATATACTTCTGATTTTTGGGTTTGGAATCCCGAAACAGCACACATTTCCATTTGCCCTGAAAGATTCAGATTTAAAATTGACATTAATCCTCTGCCATAATCAAGCGGATTGATTTGTCCGTGTGATAAAACAATATTATCACACACAAACTCTCTATTCAGCAACCATTTCCTTCGGGCAAACCACACAAGGGGATGAAAGAAATAGATTAATTGAATAATGCTGATTATTCTGAGCGTGACATCATCATACCGCTTTATATGAACCAATTCATGGGCAATAACTGTTTCCAGGATTTTTAAATTGGAATTGCCTAGCACACAAGTGGGTATTACAACAACAGGTTTTAGAAAGCCAATTGTAAATGGTGAAAGCAAACTATCTGAAGATAAGATTTCTACATTACGTCGAATGTTTAAAATTGACCGCCATCGCCGCATTATTTTTATGATATCGGGATTCTTGATTTCCTGACCTTGCCGGATAACGTGATTAAATTGTCTTTTTCGATGGATATAAAAATAGAAGAAAGAGCAGAATCCCATGATCCAACTTAAAAATAATAATGTGCGCCATATCGGTAGCTGCAACGGCGAAACTGATGTTACTTTCACGTGATGTAAATTACTACTATCTTCTTCGAGAGAATATCCGGTCAACTGGCTTGTTTTTTGGTGTGGCGAAGAATATTTTTTCACCAGGTTATGAACCCAGTCTATCGAGTGAGCAACGAACGGAAGATTATCACAGAGTTGCCGTCCACTAAATGGAAGCGACAACGAAGGTGGTAGTATCAACCGGATGAAAAGCAGGCTCCATAATGCTAATATTATTCGTGGATGTTTATTGCGAAGCAACAAGGTAACGCTATAAATAACCCCAAATAGCAGCGTGACATAAAGACTTTCACGGATTAAAAATGTCACTATGCCTGATATAATAAAATCAAGAAAAGAAATAATTGAATTTAACATGGTGATACACCTCAGGAGTTAGTCCTTTTCTTTAAACTCAGCTTCCAATATTTGGTTGAGTTCATCTATTTCTCTTGGAGTAAGCGATTTATTGCTCGCAAATAATGATACGACAGTATCTACATCTGTTTCAAGGACGCGATCGGCAAAAAAAGCAACCATTCGCGCCAAGCCTGCCGGACGGCTAATTAATGGTTTATAAACAAAGACTCCATGAAATGATTCCCTGCTTAACAAATTCTTATTCGCCATCCGATCCATCATTGTTTTGGTTGTCGTATATGCCCAACCATAGGTTTTCTCCAACTGCTCATGAACTTCCCGAACCGAGAGTGGATAACGTTTCCATAAAACCCTAAGAATATCGTATTCGGCTCTGGAAAGATCAACTGGTTTTTGCTTATTTGACATTTGACACCCCTTGTGTGCTAAAAGTAACAACATCTACTACATTGTAGTAGGTGTGTTAAATATACGAATCAAAATTTGAATTGTCAAGTATTTTTTATGTACTGGTTGAATTTTTTTCTTATTATTGATGGTGTAATTTAAACTATGTCGTTGTTTCATTAGTATCTTAAAAAATGTCTTTCGAGAAAAGTTTTACTTGCGTTTTAATGTAAAAAATTCTATCATTTTAGTTCAATAGCAAGGAGTGAATATGGAATTGGAAGCACTTCGTCATTACTTAAAAGCAAAACCCGGAGCATATGAAGATATGCCATTTGGACCTGATGCACTTGTCACAAAAGTTATGAAAAAGATGTTCTGCCTGATTGCCTGGGAATCCGAGCCATTCAGCATTTCACTTAAGTGTGACCCAGAATATGCTCAGACATTACGCTCCATGTATCCAGCGATTATTCCGGGATATCATTTTAATAAAGACCATTGGAATACAATTACGATTGATGGATCCATCCCTGATGAGTTAATCTGTGAAATGATAGATGATTCTTATCAATTAGTTGTATCAAAGCTACCAAAAGTCAGACAAATGGAATTAAAATCATTGTCAGGAAATGACGATGCCTCAAATAAATAAAGCTGATCAAAAAATACGTTCCATTACTCTTTGGGGTGTTGCTGTAAATATTGGACTTTCGATAATCAAAATTATTGCGGGTAGTTTGGTTTATTCCGTTGGATTGTTGGCTGATGGTATCCATTCACTCTCAGATTTAATAACCGATATTGCCGTTTTGGTGAGTAGTCGTGCTGCCAGACGCCCACCGGACGAAAATCATCAATATGGGCATGGTAAATTTGAGACATTCGGATCTATTATTATTGGAATTGTACTTATTATTGTAGGTGTCGGGATTGGCTGGTCAGCAATAAAAGCCTTAATTCTACAGCAGGAAAACTATCCAGGTGTTTCGGTTGTTATTGTGGCCTCTATTTCTGTAATTGCCAAAGAAATGTTATTCAGGGCAACACGAAATGTAGCCATAGAAACACATTCAACTTCATTATACGCTAATGCATGGCATCATCGCTCGGATGCATTATCTTCACTTGCTGTTATTCTTGGGGGAGTCGGAAGTTTATTCGGATTTGGATTTAGCGATCATATCGCCGGACTATTTGTCGGGGTTATGATTGTCGCTGTAGCAATTAAGATATTAAACGAAGGTCTTATGGAGCTATCAGAACATTCGCTCGATAGTGAGACAATCACAATTATTCAATCAATTTTGGAAGAGTATGATGGCGTTAATCACTGGCATAAACTTCGAACACGTAAAATTGGAGCAGAGCTGTTTGTGGATGTCCATATTCATGTCAATCCGATGCTTACCGTTGAGGAGAGTCACGGTATGACAAAAGAAATTGAACATTTAATTCAAACCAAAATTAAAATGCCGGTAAACACCCTCATACACGTCGAACCATTTTCTTATCGTTAACATTACACTAAAGCACTCTCAAACCCAGAATCTTTTACATACAAGCAAGATGATCTGGTCAACTCCGATGCTTTTCGCATAAAATCAAACATCAATACATCGCCCACACCAAAAATATTGATATCTGCACGTGGTGCTTCGCTCAGCAATTTTTCGAATGAGCCGACAAGTACATAAAATTCTGTCAGGGACGGAAGACGCGCCTGTTCACTCAACCTGTCAAGAAATTTGTGTAACCGTTTTTCATCCTCACTTTTGGTAGCGACAGTTACCAGATTTATTTTTCCATCCCAATTCATGTGTAATTGTAATGCCATCAGCATGGCCAAATGCCAATTGGGACTACGATCGCGCAACCAGAGGTTAATTGTTTTCTGCATGCCAAACGCAATCCGTGGGTGTTGACGAAGCATTATGACACCTAACTCGTGCTTGGTAGCCTGATTTACGAGTTTGTTGATCATCTCATCTTTTTCACTATCTGCACTTATCGTAAGGAATAATATATTCGGTCGAAATGCACCGCCCTTAAGTGTCTGGATAACAAGATTCGCGCCATGTAAAAAGTCTGATTCTTCAAGGACTGTTGAGTTAACAAGTACACCATCGGTTCCGATTGGGTACAGTAAGTCAGTGAGAGCAGATTGCGTTTCTCAGGCTCGGTGTTCGTCACAGTAAACGCGAAAATGCTTCCAGATGGATAGGTGATACTTCGAATAAACAGCAATGAACCCGCCCATATTTCCGGATTGTCAACCGGCAATAGCAAATCCGGTTTCCAGGATATTTGATGCCGTGGAAAACGTCGGGCGATGCGCGATGCGCGTTCAGCTAAAACAAGGAACAAGCCACCGCGAATATCGCCCCAAGATGATTTTAATCCTCTGCGCTCAAGCCAAACATATAACGCGATAATAGTTATAATAGCAATTAAACTAAAAACCGGATCGATCAGGAACATGATAAAAAGGCAACTGGCAGCGCCGAAAAAAGAAACAAACCGCGGAATTTTAAACGTGGGACGGAAGCTGATAATTTTCATGCTCTGCTAAATGAATACAACAAGATTGAGCATACCATATGTAATGAGAAAAAACATTGTAATTAACGAAGCCAGAACGTCCAGATTGCCTGAAAGTAGAGCGAGTTCAATTAGAAAACCGGTGATAATAATGGCGTTTCGAGGTTCATTTCGTTTTGTTTTATGACCGATTGTTACATTGAAAGGAATCGTCCGTTGAGCTGCTAGCGCCTGAAGTACTCTGGGCGCGCCAATCATACTTCCTAATGCAGACGAAAGAGTCGCACCGATTATTCCCATAGCCACTGCTGGTCCCCAAAGTGCTTTATCGACCATAATCATTTGATTTGCGCGTAATTCCTCTGGGGTTGCTACTTTAGCAAGAAAATAGGCAAGTGCAATGTAAATCCCCATCGTTACAAGTATGGAACTCATGGTTCCGCGTACGAGTGATTTACGAGGCTCTAGCAAGTCACCGGACATATTTGCTCCGGCCATAATACCGGTCACTGCCGGAAAGAAAATTGCAAAAACATTCCAAAAGTCCGCCTCCTGAAAACCGCCGATGAGCTGGATATCTGTCGCTGATTTTGCCGGTGTCAGGAAAAAAGCAAGTAGCGAAATGCCCATGATTGCCATAATGATATATTGAATACGAATGGCAAATTGAGTGCTAATATAGGAAACTATTAACAGGCTTACCCAGGCAACAGTTGAAATAAGCAGGGGAGACTGATCTGGGAAAAATAAACGCCAGCCTTCTTTAAAGCCAATAATATATAAAGCAGCCGAAAGTGTTTGGGCAATATAAAGTGGGATTCCGATGCTACCACCGGCTTCGAGGCCTAATGATTTGGAGATGATTGAATAAGCACCACCGGCCCCGATTCGAATATTTGTGGTGATTTAAGAAATGGAAAGGCCAGTGCAAATCGTAACTGCCTTGGCCATTACGATAATAAGCAACGCTCCGAATAAACCAGCATTTCCGACAACCCAACCAAGACGGAGATACATTATAACGCCGAGAATGGTTAGCACATTTGGTGTGAATACACCCCCAAAAGTACCGAATTTTGTAGACTTGGTTGGGTCCCTATGTTTTGAAGAAAAATGGAAAATATTAAAATTCTCCTGCGACGTTCAACAATTACTGCTTACACTCGCGACACATAAGATCCATCTCGTGTATCAATTTTAACGCGTTCGCCCTGAGAAATGAACGGCGGTACCTGAACTTTTGCTCCGGTTTCGATTGTTACCCATTTGGTTAAATTTCCAGCTGTGTCGCCTCGGACAGCAGGTTCAGATTCAGTCACTTCAAATTCCATTGTCGTGGGAAGTTCGACGGAAATGGCTGTTTTTTCGTGGAACAACACTTTAACTTCAATGCCTTCCAAAAGAAATCGGGCCTGATCACCAATAATGTCATTGCCAATCGAAACCTGATCATATGTTTCTTTGTCCATAAAAATTGCACTGGTTTCGTCGCTATACAAGTATTGCATTGGCTTTGTGTCCAGACGAACCGCTTCTAATTTTTCATTAAGTCTGAATGTATGATCGATTACACGGCCTGACCTTAAATTTTTTAGTTTCGACCGGATAAACGCTTGCCCCTTACCGGGCTTAATATGTTGAAATTCCACGATTAAGTATATATCATCTTTAAACATGATTGCCATGCCACGGCGAAATTCAGAAATAGAAGGCATAAATTACTCCCGTACGCTTGTAAAATGTTTGTATCATGTGATATTTTATTAAATTGTCGTTCATTATACAAAATTATTCAAACAAAATCAAGGCTTATTTTCACGCTTTGTTGTTAATCAATTTTAAAAATATTTTTATTGCATTTTAGGGGGTAAAAGATTATATTTGGATATTTAACAAACGTTAACAAACAGCGATGGAACATATGTTTATTACAGCAAATTTATCCTTGGGACTAGCAAATCTGGTCAATTTAGTATTCAATGTTTACATGTTATTAATAATTATTCGTGTTGTGTTGTCGTGGGTGCCACATGACCGTTATAACCAGATTATTCGATTTATATATGATTCAACCGAACCGGCTTTGTCACGAATCCGTGAATTTATTCCACCAATTGCCGGACTCGATTTAACACCTATGATATTAATATTTATAATCTATATCATAAAACAAATCGTTATTTCCATTCTTATCTAACTAAAGTTAGTAAGTGATTTGCGTCATTTGAAAGGAGCGATTTAGTTGAAAATAACACCTTTAGATATAAAAAAACAAGATTTTAAAAAAGTGCTACGCGGGCTTGATCCGATTGAAGTGGAAACTTTTCTGGAGATGGTCTCGGAAGAATTTGAATCGTTAATTCGGGAGAAAAACACCTTATCCGATGAAGTATTAAAGTTGAAAACTCAATTAAAGGATTATCAGGAGGTTGAAAAAACCTTTAAGGAATCTTTAATGAGTGCTCAACAAACAATCAATCAATCGCGTGAGAATTCTCAGAAAGAAGCGAATCTTATTATCCGTGAAGCCGAAATTCAAGCCGAGAAGATTCTTGAAGATACAAAAATTCAATTGATTGAAATGAAAAATGAATTAATGGTTATTCGTGCGCAAAAAGATTCATTTGCCAAACGACTACGCCATTTATTTGAATCACAACTTGAGTTATTAGGGGTGCTGGAACTGGATGATTTAAGTATTGGGAGAGGTGAAAACACATCGCGTGCAACTGCCCCCAAAGGAAATCTACACCAAAAGCAGCAGCCAGCACAAAAAATGTCGGAAATGAAATCTCAACCCTTCCCGGGTCGGGAAAATCCTTTAAAATCAACCGGTCCATTGCGACAGGATGAACCGAAAAAGCAACGTCCCACGGATAAGGATGATAAGCAGTTTTCGGATCAGTTTATCATTTAAAACGCATAAATATGTTAGCTCTGTTCAACACATGATATAAAATAGTTACGTTAAGTGGCTAATGCATAATTCACTAACAATTTCATATGGGGTGATCAGCAATATCGTACCGATGAAACTGAAGCATTGTGAAACGAAGACATAATTAGCCACAATCAATTTAGTCGGATTTTAAATTCAATACAGTTCCTGCTTTTGAAAACAACCTTGCACTTCAACCATCGGGAGTATTATTATGAAGCTATGTCGGATTTTCATTGCCAGCGTTTTGGTCTTGTTAATTTCGAGTTGCGCAAAACGAATCCCTGTATCTTATCAAAAAGTAGAAGATAATCAATATGTAAATGTTCGAACCCGAAACGGTGAATCATTCGAGGGAATTGTTAAAGCAAAACAAGAAACATATCTCGTCCTTCAGAAAGAAGCTCAATCAAAATCGCTTAACAAAATTGCACGGAATAATATAACTGAAATCTTATCGGCACCACCTGTCTATGATTATGAAAACAAAATAATTTCCGAATTTGATATTCAAAAAATTCAACATGGCAAGAATGCCAGACTATTTACAATTGGTGGCGCTGCACTTTCATTTGGCACAAGCTTTTTTGCAGGTTCGCTGCTACAACGCGGACTGGCAAGTGACGACTCAACGAATGCAGTTATGTGGGGTGTGACCGGTGTCGGAACAATCGCTGGTACCGGGTGGTTCTTTCATAAGGGAAAAACGAAAGATCGAGCCGTTGCAATTGAAGCAATTCGGGATTACCGTTATCGGCTTGCCGAAAAAGAAATGGAGAAAAATAAGGGGCGTAAACAAGAAGTCTCTCAGGAAATGGAAAAGATAAAGCAGGAACGCGCACGACAGGATGAAGAATTGAAACGACTAATGGAACGATTGAAACAGCGTGAAGAAACGAAAGAAAAACAATAATGCTTGTTAAGCACGAATGAATATGGATATGCAACTTACTGAACTAAGGCAACAAATAAAAGAAGCAGTTGATGTTATTCGTACCAAGACACAGTCGACAGCGGAAATCGGAATTATTCTGGGGAGCGGATTAGGCGAGCTGGTTAAGGAAATTCATATTGAGACTGAAATTTCGTTTACAGATATTCCACATTTTCCAGTTTCCACCGTTGAATTTCATGCTGGTAAATTGATCTTTGGAAAAATAGCCGATATTAAAACTGTGACAATGCAGGGACGGTTTCACTATTATGAAGGCTACTCGATGAAACAGATTACCTTCCCTGTGCGCGTCATGAAAGAACTGGGCGTTAAAATCCTGATTGTTTCCAATGCATGTGGCGGTATTAATGCATCTATGAAACCCGGCGATATTATGGTCATTACGGATCATATTAATCTACTGGGTGATAATCCACTCATTGGAATGAATGATGATACACTGGGACCTCGTTTCCCGGATATGTCCGAGCCCTACAATCAGGAACTTATACGAATAGCGGATGAAGTATCAAAAGACTTTAATGGAACTTTACACCATGGGGTATATGCAGCCATGTCTGGCCCCAGCCTGGAAACGGCGGCTGAATACAAATTTTTACGAACCATAGGTGCTGATGCCATTGGTATGTCGACAATTCCTGAGACAATTGTCGCCGTGCATTGCGGTATCAAAGTATTAGGATTTTCGGTTATTACTGATTCATGTATTCCGGAAACACTAAAACCGGTAAATGTCGCTGAAATTATTAGAGTGGCAAAGCAAGCAGAACCCAAACTGAAATTGTTAATTAAAAATGTGATCCAGTATTTGGGACGTAATAGTATGGTAGGAGGAAACGCAGGTGATGTTTGACGAAAAAATGTTGGAGTATTACCGATCATTACTGATTGAAATTCGAAATAGTATATTAAAAGAATTCGAAAACAAAGAAGAGGGTTTTACCAAATCAATTAAAGAGTCGTCTGGTGAACATTCTGCATACTCATTTCATATGGCAGATATTGGAACAGATTCAGATGAACGTGAAAAAACATTTATTGTCGCATCCATGGAAAGCGATGTGCTGGACGACATTGAAGATGCGCTCAAGAAAATTCAACTTGGCGAATTTGGTGCATGCGAGCAGTGTGGAGTCCAAATAAATTCGCAACGATTAGAAGCGCTCCCATATGCTCGACTGTGTCTGGATTGTAAAGCCAGTGAGGAATATACAAACAAATAAAAGGAAATTCAACTGACTATTCGACATAAAAATGCGTTTGCACTAGTATATTCTGTAGCTATAGTAATCTTCGACCAGATAACCAAACAAATTGTCAAAGCAAATTTAACGATTGGAGAACCAGTCGAATTAGCTGGTCGTTATGTGCGACTTAATTATCTGACAAATCCCGGCATGGCGTTTGGGATCGAGGTCGGGAGTAAAATGTTCTTTATCGTATTTTCCGGGATTGCGACAATTTTTATCGCTATTTTTTTGTTACGCTTGAAAGAAAATAATCCCTGGACACGTGCTGCTCTTTCAATAATTATTGGTGGCGCCCTGGGTAATAATATTGATAGAATTTGGTCTGGCGAGGTGGTTGATTTTATCGAAATCTCGCCGTGGCCGATTTTCAATGTAGCGGACATTGCTCTAACATGCGGCATGATCATGTTAATTATTATCATCTTCCATGAAAAGAAACAGCATTCCACTTCAAAGGAAGAGGGATTTGAAATTGGATGATCAAACATCCGGGAACCTGCCTGAAAAACCTTCACATATCATTACCGTTACTAAAGATCAGGAACGCACTCGCCTCGATAAGTTCCTGACAAGCCAAATTGCAAATATTACACGTTCACAACTTCAGAAATTGATTAGTGATAATGCTGTACTTGTTGATGGTAAACCAGTAAAGCCAAGCTATTTGGTAAACGCGGGTGAAATTGTAAGTGTGTTTGCTGCAAATAAGCCCAATGACAATCTGGTAAAAGAAAATATTCCACTTGATATAATTTATGAAGATGATCATGTGCTAGTCATTAATAAACCAGCAGGTTTAGTAGTTCATCCTGCCCACGGAAATATGACAGGTACACTGGTTAATGCTCTGCTGTATCGTTATGATAGTATTGATACCGTCGGAGAAGCTGATCGTCCTGGTATTGTTCATCGTTTAGACAAAGATACCTCCGGGTTGCTTGTTGTCGCTAAAAATGCATTTGCGCACCAGCATCTGGCACATCAGTTTAAGGAACGAACAATTTCTCGTGAATATCATGCTGTGGTATGGGGGCGCTTAAAGGAACAGTCGAAACGAATTGTGGGACATATTTCACGAAGCACGAAAGACCGTACGCGCATGATTAGCACAAAAAATAGGGGCAAGGAAGCAATTACCAACTATCTGTTGATCAAACAATATTCATTGGCAGCCCATATTTGTGTCAAGCTGGAAACCGGGCGCACTCATCAGATTCGGGTCCATCTATTGAACGACGGTCACCCCGTAGTTGGTGATCCTACATATAGCGGCCGTAATAAGCAGGTTGTGGGACTAAACTACACAGAACGCTTATATGCCCGGGGCATGCTTGAGTGTATTTCACGACAGGCGTTACATGCCAAAAAAATTGGATTTACTCACCCGGTCACCGGGAAATTTCTTGAATTTGACTCTGCATTGCCGGAGGATATGCAAAAATTACTGGGTTATCTCGATGATTTGGAGAATTCATTCTGATTATTAAACAGTTTGCACTTGCTTTTATCATAATATTTTGTTATTGTTAACCGATGGAGTTGTATTTAGTTAAGGACACTTATGGCTGTTCAATTTCAAATTGCATTGGCTATCACATCGATTTTAGTAAGTCTTGTGGCTTTATATGTCCTTATTATCGGTTCATTTCGGACTAAAGAAAAACGCGATTTTATCTCATCAGATGAACGTTCACGCCGCACCCGAATCATTACGGCTTCTGCTATTCGAAAAAAAATAAGCCAGTTAAAGCGAAAAAGTAATACGCGCGTGACATCGATCATTTGGACAGTTTTGATTGGGCAAGGTATGGGAATCTACTTCTTGCTTGCCTTTGTCGAACGTTCCTATACAATGAAGCTAATCATTAAAATGAATGGCGGATTGCTGCTGTTAGCCTCAATTTTATGTTCCATTATGACTATTTTAAACGCGTGGATTAAGAAAAAAATGGTGGTTATGTATCGCCTGGCTTTTCAAAGCTATGCGTTTGTAATTGCAGTTCTTCTGTTAATGTATCGAATTTCACCCGGAACAGGCATCCGTAAGATTTCCTGGGCAGCAAATGTATTACCTGAAATCGTTATTTACTTTTATATCGCAACGGTTATTGTCGCGCTTGCGCTTATGTTATGGGATGCACTCTATCGCAAGCATTTACACGTAGATTATGATTTTTCCAAATACTACCGACTTGTTGTTTACATTGGTATGTTCCTCGGATTGAGCATGATTATTGGATTAAAATTTATGGGAGCGCGATAGTCATGTCAACATTCCTGATTTTTGTTTCCGGTTGTTCGCTTCTTATCAGCAAAATTGCGCTATTCATGTACCTTATAAATTCCTTTAAGCTGGAATTGACACAAAAGATATTCGGCCGCGACCTGGTAATGGGACGCTACCCACGCGATGCATACAAAATGCCATTGACAGCCGCACAATCTGTGGATATTAAGCGCAGCATTGTTGAAATACAGACATTGTTGTGGACGCTGGGAATCGGCGAAGTTGTTGGGTATATTTTCATGCCGCTTTCCGATCATCCCAAAAAAGTTGAATTGTTGCTGCTTAATGCGATCTATTTGATTGTAGCCTCGTTCCTGTGTCAATTGTTGACATTATTGAACGCCTGGTTCAGAATAAAAACTAATTTAATTCTAAGACTTGGATTCCAGGCGGCGTTACTGTTTTTAGGAATTATCTTAATCGGGATATCTAATATTTCTCAACCATACGACATACATAATATTCTGCTAATGCTTGTCCTGGCCTATTTTTTCAGCAGCGTACTGGCGCTGGTTTCCATGTTGCTGGATGCGCTTTTTATAGATCCCGGAACCCGCCCCTTCGATTTTAGTCATTATACTCGTCTTGTCATTTTGCTCGGACTGATTATTGGCTCTGGCCTTTTTTTTAAATTTAACTTAACATTATAACGTTGAGTGCTTGCTGTGCGTATTTCAGATGAAAAAATACAGGAAGTGAGAGATGCCACTGATATCGTCTCACTCATCAGTGAATATTTAACGCTAAAAAAGCGCGGAAAAAATTTTGTAGGACTATGTCCGTTTCATAACGAAAAAACTCCGTCTTTTAATGTTAATCCGGAAAAACAATTTTTTAATTGTTTCGGCTGCCACAAGGCAGGTGACATTTTCAATTTCATTATCGAACATGAAAAAATTACGTTTCTTGAGGCTGTCCAGTTTTTAGCCGATCGAGCTGGTATTACAATCCACACTGATGAATCCAAACAGTTTACACAGGAAAAAGAAGCGCTGTACTATGCGAATAAATTTGCCGCGAACTTGTTTTATCAAAATCTTGTCAGTCCAATCGGACGCGAGGCGATGAATTATTTGCAAAAACGTGGATTCGATCATAACATCATTCGTCAATTCGGACTTGGTTATTCGACGCCGGGCTGGGATGGATTGATACAGGCGGCCAAAAAGAAATCGATCAATCCCGAGATATTGCATAAAGCCGGGCTCGCGATCAAAAAAGATAATGGAGGTTATTATGACCGTTTTCGCGGTCGGGTAATGATTCCGATTATTAATTTATCAAAAAAAGTTGTTGGTTTTGGCGGAAGAATTTTGCAAGTGCAAGATAACGCGCCCAAGTACATTAATTCACCGGAAACAGCTATCTATCATAAAGGTTATATGCTTTACGGATTGTTTCGAACGAGGGAAGCAATTCAGCAGAAAAACCAGGCTATTTTTGTGGAAGGTTACACCGATCTGATCAGTTTGTACGCGCACGGTATTCATAATGTTGTAGCGACGCTCGGGACTTCATTGACAGATGGTCAAGCAAAGTTAATCAAGCGTTACACAAACCATGTTGTATTGCTTTATGATAGCGATTCCGCTGGATCGGCAGCATCCATGCGTGGGGCGGATATATTTTTAGGTCAGGGTTTAAACGTAAAAATTATTCAGCTACCGGATGGGGAAGACCCGGATACGTTTATTCAATCCAATGGGCAAGAATCATTTGCCGCTTTTCTGCAGAATGCTCAATCCATGCTTCAGTTCAAAATTCAGCAATTAGAACGTAAATCCAACGATCGAACGGCAAATATTCGATCGGCGCTTGAATCGGTCGTTCACATAAAAGATCAAATACAGCAAGATATAGCATTACAGGAAGTAGCAGAATATTTTGATATTAGCGATGGAGCAATTCGTACAAAATTCACATATTTACAAAATATTCAGACTAAACAAAAAATCAATAATAATCCTGAAGATGAAATCACTATTCCCAAATCAAGGAATGAAGATCGATATCAAATTGCAGAAGAAATGATTGTCCGCGTTTGCATACAATATCCGTCTTATATTACAAAGGTAAATAAATCGATAAGCCTCTCTGATATTGAAGATTTACAATTACGCGAGCTTCTAGAAATAATATTCACTCGTTTTCAAACAAATAAAATTGTGAATCAGGAAATCATGATGAGAAAAGTCTCCAATCCTGATTTGCAAAAACGATTGGTATTTTTATTAACGATCGATTATGTAAATGAAACTGGACTTGAAAAAAATCTGAATGATGATTTAATACTTTTACAACAAAGGAAGCTTGAAAAACAGGTGGAAGAAATTGTTGTGAAAATACAAGAAGGAGAAAAAATGAAAATTGATGTAAGTGATTTGCGGAAGCAATGGTTTGATTTAAGAAATGAAAGGTTAAAATTAGAGAAAAAAAAATAAAAAAAGACTTGAAATTTTACCGAAAACTTAATATATTCATTAACTTTTCCGGGCCCATAGCTCAACGGTAGAGCAGTGGACTCATAATCCATTGGTTATAGGTTCGAATCCTATTGGGCCCATATTTTAAAGCCCCTGTGTCGGTGATGATGCAGGGGCTTTGTATTTCTACATTTGACACACCCAATTTGTAGATAGTACCGTGATATTCATGTATTATCATATTATGTGATTCATTAAGCTAAACAGCAACAGATTTTACTTTATATGATTGATTACCTTCTCATCACCGAGTAAATCCAAAGGAACTGTAACAAAAGTGATTTTTTCGTACGGACTGATTGCACCCATTTCAAATAAACAGCCGATATGGTTGTTTTCAATTAAGGTCAAATCGGAATAAGCGGATGGACCGGGTTCAATCACTAATTTCTCTTTCCAGGATTTGCTGCCATCGGTTGATAAACGAAGCGCCATGCCCGTGCGGCCTCCACCTGCCGGATTGCTGACAATCAGTCGATTCATCTTATTATCATCGTGCGAAAGTATAGAAATAATGCTGCCTTGACATTTGGGGCATGGCCGATTTTCATCATGCATTATAGAACTCCAGGTCAAGCCGCCATCGTGACTGAACCTGACTGCCCTTAGTCCTTTGCGGTGGGTTTGCATACGAACGTCCTGAATTAGCAGGTCGTCGGTGACCTCAGCAATCTGTGATTCATTACCGCCTGCTTCCGATGAAGCCCCAATTTGCCAGGTGACACCCTGGTCGTCTGAAAAGAGAGAATGCGTTCTGAATTCCCATTCATCTGCTTCGTCATGGTATGAATGATTCGCTGGCGCCACTAATCTACCTTTGTATTTTCCTGACCGGATTTGAATTCCTGAACATGGTCCGGTTGCATACCAACGCCAATTTTCCTTCTTTACCATCGCTGAAATGTTTTGGCGATCGCTCCATGATAATCCGTCATTATCAGAGTAAGACATGTAAATATCACGTGTGCCCTCACCGGCAATGATACTCTGTTCTGAATTATGCGATCCGCAAAATAACAAAAAAACACGACCCGAATTTTGATCGACAATGGGACATGGATTACCATATTGCCAATTTCCGGCATCCTGTACTAGTTGGAGTTGTTGCCAGCTCTTCCCATTATCTAATGAGCGTTTGAGTACGATGTCAATGTTACCAAAATCATCCATGCCATTGACCCGGCCTTCCGCAAATGCAATTAGCGTTCCTTGAGTTGTTTTTATTAGTGCAGGTATTCGAAATGTATGGTAGCCATCTTTGCCGCTAATAAATACATCAATCTTATGCAGAATATTCACATCGGAAGAGTATGCGGGGTGAAAGGAAACAAAGCATAGTGCAACAATTGTGAAAATGTAAACAAATTTCATGATAATGTCCATTGTAATTGGGTCAAACAACTTGACTTTCCGACCATTTTTTATAGAAATTTGAAATGAATTAAATGTGTTTAAATATAGTTTGCTATAAATTCTCAGTGCTTTTGCGTAGTTTAACAGAATGTTCATAAAATTCATCCAGTTCCATAACCTTTAGATAGACAAATCCTCGCGTGGAACGAATCCTTGAATCTTTATTCTGGTAGAAATAATCACGTCCCAATAGAGTCTTCATTTGCTGATATTGCTCTGTCTGTATTTTTTGAGCAAGTCCGGAAAAAGGTCCGTCATATTCATAACTAGGAAATGAGGCAGCTCTTTGTGAACCAAACGAATAAAAAAAGCATCATTTAAAATAGCACGCGTGTTGTGTGTAACCGGCACAAAGTGATTGGCTTCGCTTGGATGGAAACGATACCATACATTACGATAACCCCAAATTTTAATATCATTCTTACCAGTCTTTTTTTGAAATAATTTGAGTGCAGCAGATATAATCTGTAGAACTTTGTAATGCGTATCCGGACCACTGCCTTCAGGATCAAATGCTACGGTTACTACATCCGGATTAGTTCTTTTTAATACTTCAAGGAATGGAGGCACATCTCGCTCAAGCGTTGGTTCTTCGGTAAAAATGTCGCCTTTATAAAATCCCAGACGGGAGTGAATTACCGAATCACTTGAATAGCCAAAAAATCCCCACAGGATATCTGCCTCCCATTCGCGGGTCATTCCTTTCAATTGTTGGATGTAAGGCATATCCTTCTTTCCCGGATATTGAGTTTTAAAATAATTAGACAGTTCGTCGATACGAAAATGAAGGTTATCAAACGAATCTTCTTCATAAATTTCAACAAGATTACGTAAAAGACGACGTACGGTACCTTCATCCATATCATCTTGATTTGCTGAAGCTATACCATCAAGGTACTGAAAAACATCACGATTACGAAACAGGGAATTGGTTGGATCAAAGTAGTTTTCATTTATCAGACGCTTGAAATTAGCAGATGTTAGAAATTTTTGTGTTAACTCAACCAGGTTAAGCATATATTTATTCGTCACCGCGTTGAAGCCGCTTGTCAGGTAATTGAAAAAATGAATATTGCTGGATTCCCGCATCAGGCGAACTAAATAAGGTAGATAGGCCAACATAATATCATCATGATGTGGAGCTGTGTGTAGAAAAGTACAATTTTTTGGCATATTCAGCGTACGATTAATTCGTTGAATATAATCCAGTTCTTCAGCTTTTAAAACATCTTCTAGTTTCCCTTTGAAATGTTTAAAAATCACCTTGCCCGGCCGAGATTGCATGAAGTCATCCCGAGTTAACTCAGTCAGCTTCTTGTTTTTTTCAAGCGCTAAATCAGCGATCACTTGCTGAATAGTATGCTGCTTTAAGGCTTCATCATTGGATATTGATAATAAAAAACGTTCATCAAGTAATTTTGCTGCACCTTTTGTAATATAGAAACTTGCATTTTTCAATTTTTGAAGAACAGATGCCGGAAAATAATTATTCATTTCAGATTGAATGGCTTGCTTGACAATATGAGCTTTCGCCTCACCAGCAGCAATTATTATTGCTGTGGTTTCCGGATTGAAGGTGATTGTTTGCAGCCCGATAGTGATAACCAATCGGTTCCGTGAAATTTCAATCCCACCCAGATCGGATGCAGCTGCCGCTTGAGTTTCATAGTTTGTCGGTGTTAATCTTGTCGTGGAAAAATGATCAGAACCTTGCACGTTAAAAGCGATATGTCCATCCGGCCCAATTCCACCTAAAAAAAAGCCGATGCCACCTAATTTACGAATCTTATTTTCATAATCAGTACAAAACTGATCAACCGCTTCCAATACCTGTTTCTGCCTTTTTTCCAGGGCGTTCTTCGGATAACTTGTACGCAATGAAAGATCCACGATATATTCTGGCCAAACATCTTCAATATGTTCACCATCAATTAGACCAATGGTATTGGGATTAATAAGCATCGCTTTTTGGGGATCAAAACCCATACCTTTTACATAGAATTTATTAACATAATAATAGTAACTATTATGCTGTGCAGAATTAATTGGATAAAACTCATCGATCTGGATAAAATGAAAAGAACGCAAATCCGGTTTTTTTGCTGGGTCGACACCATTATTTTCAAGTAATTCTTGAGTATTCTTATTACGCCAAGTATGAATTATGTGAGTTACCCATTTAATAAAATGCTCTGGTGTCTTACCTGTAGGCAGCGAAACAGTCCAACCTTCATTTTGTTGGGCCCATTCCAAAAAACGCAATGCAGTAAGTTGTCCCAATGTCGGAAAATTATCAACAATCAGTGAGTTTATTTTTTCGGTAGGTGGGTAGATTTGCTTCTGATCCATTTGGGCCAATGTCATCTCTTCAACCTTAGATAGATTTTCCATTTTCGGAATAATCTCCAATTTTTATACTTAAATGAAGGCAGTTATTTTCATTTTTGTGATTTATTTTTTTCTGATTATTGTTTCAATTGCATTTTTAGTAACTTCAGTTAAATGAACAATTAAGAAAAGTAATTATTAAATAAATTGGTATGATCCCAAAACTTGGTTGGATCATTCACGTTTGTGTTTGGCGACGCGAGCAAACGCGTCAATTATCTTATCAATCACGACG
>JAFGDW010000308.1 GCA_016931935.1 Candidatus Zhuqueibacterota bacterium
CCTGTGAATCCGTGAAATCCTGTCTAAAATATGTTTTAACATTTTCTGCCAAAAAATGTCAGAAAATAATTTCTCAGTTACTAAAATCGTCTCACCTCTCACGTCTGCCGTCTCACGGCTCCTAAAATACCCTGAACAATTTCCCCAAATACAATACGTAAAACATAATCATCATCCAGCCTTCCCAGCGGGTAATTTGCTTGTCCTGCGTGGAAAACAGATACAGCAATGTGGCGATAATCATCATCGGCAAGGCAAACGTGATAATGCTGTGCGGAATGATAAGGTTTCCAAAAAATGCCGATACACCGGTTACGGCAAATGCATTGAAAATATTGGAGCCAAGAATATTACCGATTGCCATGTCCGATTGATTTTTACGGGCGGCTGTAATTGTTACTGCAAGTTCGGGTAATGATGTGCCCAGGGCAACAGCGCTGGCAGCAACGACTTCTTTGCCAAGCCCCCACAGATCAGATATTTTTATAATGGAAACAACTGTGTATTTCGCTCCGATATAAATGAACAGACAACTGGCGCCCAAAATTACCCAGGTGTACCAATGCAAGGCTGGTCGATCGATGTCTTCATGCATTTCCCGGCCGTTGCGAATGGAATACACCAGATACAAAATAGCGCCCGACACACTAAGAACGGCCTCTGGTATCGTGAAAACGCCATCCCACATTGTGACTGCTAAAAAGAACGCGGAGCCGATCAGCAATGGTAAATCCACATGAACCAAACTGTAGTTGATTGTAATTTTTCGGGCAACTATTGCGGTGATGCCAAGAATCAAAAATATATTAGTAATATTTGAACCAACCACATTGCCGACCACAATTTCTGATGAACCGGAAACGACAGCGACAATAGAAGAAACCAATTCGGGGAGCGATGTGCCAATTCCGACAATAGTAACGCCGACCACAAATTTGGGAATGCCAATGCTTAGTCCAACTTTCTCTGCTGCATCTGTAAAATAATTTGAAGCCTTAACAAGTACGGCCAAACTCACAATGAAAATCGCTATCCATAACAGCGTCATACAACCACCTTTCGTACGGTTCAGTTATCATCAGCAATGGGTTCAATTTACATTTTTTGGACATGAATGTCAATAGAAAAGAATCGTAATAATTTCAACGTGAAAAAGTCTTGCTTAATTGGATGGAAACCGATATATTATGCAAGCATGTAATAACGATTAATTCGCACCCGCCAAATTATTAGCATGTCGGGTTTTCATTTTTCATAATATTGGACACACAGCTTGACTTAAAATTCAAACAGGCGGACATCAATCTATGGAAAAATTCATCATTGAAGGCGGCCACACACTGCGTGGCAACGTAACGGTATCAGGCAACAAGAACGAGGCGCTACCGGCAATTGCTGCATGCATTCTCACCGAAGAACCGGTTATTCTACGCAATGTGCCGCGCATCGGCGATGTGGAAATCCTGCTGGACATCATGCGGCACTTGGGCGCGACTGTCGACGAATTGAGCCGGAATGATTTACGAATATGCTGTCGCGATGTCAAACCCACGGCCATCGATCCGGAGAAATCAGCGACGTTACGCGCTGCCATTCTGTTAGCCGGGCCTTTGTTGGCACGGTTCGGGTATGTGAAACTTCCCCCGCCGGGTGGTGACGTTATTGGCCGGCGACGGCTCGATCCGCATTTCTTCGCCTTCAAGGAAATGGGCGCACAGGTGGAAGTGAACAAACATTTTTCCATTTCCGCAACCCATTTAACTGGGCGCGACATCTTTCTCGATGAACCATCCGTTACAGGAACGGAAAATGCGCTGATGGCGGCAACACTTGCCAAAGGTACGACCATCCTGCGGAATGCAGCGTGTGAACCACATGTTTCCGGACTTGTACGGATGTTGGCAGCGATGGGCGCAGAGATTTCCGGTATCGGCACGAATCAACTCACAATTACCGGCGTGCAGTCGCTGCACGGAGCAGATCATACCATTGGCGCTGATTTTATGGAAGTCGGCAGTTACATTGTATTAGCAGCAGTCACACATTCGGAAATCACAATCAATCACGTCAATCCTGAAGACCTGATCGTGATCAACACGACATTTTCCAGACTGGGTATTCGTTATGAGATCGATGACAATTCCGTGGTTGTACCTGCCAATCAGAAATTGGAAGTAGTTCCGGATTTTGCTGGTGACATCCCCAAAATCGATGATGGTCCCTGGCCGGCGTTTCCCACGGATTTAATGAGCATTAGCATTGTCGCAGCGACACAGGCAAATGGCGCTGTGCTATTTTTTGAGAAGATGTATGATGGGCGGATGTTTTTTACTGATTATCTGATCGGCATGGGCGCGCGCATTGTGCTGTGTGATCCACACCGTGCGGTCGTAGTAGGTCCATCGCAATTATACGGTGCACAACTCCACAGTCCGGACATCCGCGCTGGAATGGCGCTGATTATTGCATCACTGTGCGCCAAAGGCGAGAGCATCATTTACAATGTTCGGCAAATCGATCGTGGGTATGAAAATCTCGATCAAAAACTTCAACAACTGGGGGCGCACATACAACGAATAGGTGAATGTTGATGACAATTGAATTTCCTGACAAGTTTCAAATTGTACAGGGGGAATTAATGTCCGAATATACCAAAATTCGAATTGGTGGACCGGCGGATTATCTGTTTATCGCTGCAACACATAAAGATTTGGTTGATATATTGGCATATTGTGCCGCGCACAAAATTCGATATTTGGTTCTGGGGGAAGGCACAAACGTGTTTTTCGCGGATACCGGTTTTCGCGGACTGATTGTTATTAACCGATGCACCAGCATCACTCAGACAGATGCGACCACAATTCGTGCTGAGGCCGGCGTTTCGATGGACAATTTGCTTGCTACTTGTTTAAACGCATCACTCACCGGATTTGAATTCGCTGCCGGTATACCAGGTACGGTTGGTGGGGCAATTTATGGAAATGCAGGCGCATACGGTAAAACCATCAGCGAGTTGATGACCCAGGCTAAAATTCTGCATCCTGAGGGTGGCATTCAGTGGATGCCTCCCGAATATTTCCAATTCGCCTATCGCGATTCATTTTTGAAGCGTTATCCGGCCACAATTTTGGCGGCTGAATTCCGGCTGGAATCCGGCGATCCAAAAGCAATTCGCAGCCGGATGGATGAAATTTTGGCGATGCGCCACGCCAAACTCCCCCCCGATGACTGGGCTACCGCTGGTTCATATTTTAAAAACATCAAAACCGATCCGGATAATCCATTACCAGCAGCAAAATTGCTGGATGAAATTGGCAGTAAACAGACATCGGTTGGCGATGCGGCGATCTATCACAAGCACGCTAATATTTTCTATAATAAAGGACATGCAACTGCTGACGATGTTCTGCGCCTGGAGGAAATTTTGCGGGAGCGTGTCCAGCAAAAGTTTGGGATTTTATTAGAACGCGAAGTGATGTATTTTGAGTAAGTGAGACGTAAGACGGGAGACGTGAAACGTGAAAAGGAGAGAAATTAGTTTTTGTGCCCGATCGCCGATTACCGATAACGATCTTTTGTATTTTTTCACCGATCACGGTTTACCGATAACCGATCACTATCTTTTTGTATTTGTTACCGCTTACTGCTAACCGATCACCATCCTTCCGTCTCACATCTCACGTCTAGCGTCTCACGTCAAGTAACAATCCTTACACCAAATTGATTTACCAACCCATCCATATCTGCATCATAGAACTTTTCCACAAAATCAGGCGTTTCCACCAGGTGCTGGGTCATAATTTCCTGATCACGTTTAATTAAATACTTCAGCTCTTTTTGATTGTTTGACCAGCGAAATCCATTGGAGAATTCAAATCCGGCAAACTGTGTTTTATACAACGCATTTTTGGAATAACATGTACCGAGATAAATAAAATTGTAACCATGTTCTGCAAAATAATCGACGGCGGAAGTCATCATAAACATACCAAGATTACGTTCATAGTAATTCAAATCATAAAACGCATAGTAATAGTACGCCATCTGTGAATCATCGAGAAACATCGTGATGTAGCCAACATCGGTTTGACATGCCGGATCGTGGTACACCATGAGGTGCGAAATGATTTGGGAATTCATCAGCGAATCCAGTCGATTGAGACTCATTACATCTTTGCCAAATTTAATGTCCGCATAATGCTTGAAAAACTCACGGCGTTCGTCCGTGAATTCGAATTCGTTACGCGGTACCAGCTTGTACTCAATGCCTTCACATTTCCGCATGATTCGTCGATTCTCTGACGAACGCGTAAATTGATTAAGCCGTACACGCACTTGCCGACACATGTAATAACGGCTCAAATTATGGGTGGATGGCAGAAATCCCCGGCCAAAAATATCCGCCGGTCGGTCACCGACTTCAGGAATTGCCCAGATGGCATACGGGAATACATAATGAGCGTAATCGGATTTAAATTCTGAAAAGATGAGTTTCATAGCTGTATGTGTCCTGTTGAGTGAATTGTAGTTTCGTTTTGTGAGACGATAGACGTGAGTGGTGAGACGGGAAAAAGCTTCCTTTCACATACACTTACTTGATTTATTAACAAACCAGGCTTTTCAAAAAAACCTGGGTATCCATTCAATAAATGATGGTGAGTCTACCCTTCGACACCGTTCGTGTTCCGATGCATCGGAACGGCACGCCGCTGCGAGACGGCAAGCTCAGGGTACGGAACATACCGTTGA
>JAFGDW010000309.1 GCA_016931935.1 Candidatus Zhuqueibacterota bacterium
GGTTTTCAGATTTGACCTTCATTCCCTTCTTTTTGAAGGAAGGCCGAAGGTAAGGGAAGGTTTGAAAATGAAAATCTGAAAACCACTGTGGACTTAGTATACATCCAATTTATGCTTCAACATGTCGATTTCTAAGCGTCCCGGCATAAAAGGGAAATTTTAGATGGTGTGAACAAATCAGTTGCTTTTAGAGTTAGTTAATAGTTAAACAATTCGATTATTTACTAACCAAAGATATGTAATGAAAATTATATTCATTAGCCTGGTACTGATTCTTTGCCTAAACACTCTGAATCTCGCCCAATACAAGATACATCCGACATTAACAACTTTCAATAGTGGCGAGTACGTTTCCCATGATAGTTCGGAGTCAGCGTTTGCTAAAAAAACCGGTACACTATTGGCGAAAAAACAAACCAAAGTAATTTTAGCAACTTCAGGCGCAATGATTCTCTGCATGAGTGTTCTCGATGAACAGATCGACGAAGAATACGCCCGTGAAGATGACTATACGATTGTCAAATTTCTTAGAGAATTCGGCAGAATCGGCAATGTTTATGATCATAATGAAAGCTATTATGCAATTGCTGGCCTGTCAGCAGCGGCAGTCGGGTATGGCTTGCTTACGAACCGCCCGAAACCGGTTGAAACTGTCAAATTAATGGCGGAATCATGGATTTGTACGTCAATCATTGGTACGTCGCTGAAGGTGATTGTAGGCAGGCATCGGCCATATTTAAATGATGGCCCGACCCGATTCTCAGTGTTTAATGTCAAACGGGATGCCTCCATGATGTCGTTTCCATCCGGTCATACATCAAGTGTTTTATCTTTAATGACTGTGGTGGCGAAACAATACGATCATTGGTGGGTAAAATATCCGGCATATGCTTTCGCAACCTCGGTCGGTTTTCAGCGTATGTTGTATCGCAAACATTGGGCATCGGACGTTATCGCCGGAGGAATGTTAGGCTATCTGACCGGAAGCTGGGTTGTAAAACTACATCAACCTCATGATGCACATTACACATTTGCTCCATATGTCGCCAATAATTGTTTCGGATTAACTATCCAATTCTAATCTGAGTTTTTTATGTAGACAATTCCGCACCCGCGTCGCTGTGATAATATTTAAAACAGAAAATTTAGTTGCTTTTCAACCCGACTATTATTTCAGCGGATGACAAATAAAACGAAAATTAAGTGGCAAATTAATATAAGGATGTAGCGTTTTATATGAAAACGATTTTGGCAATGTGTACTTTGTGCCTGTGGACTTCTGCTTTTGCTCAAACAAATGCTATTGATAGTTTATCTGTTTCAGAAAAATCATCTGATGTCCCTGCCAATGAACGAATATCCCGGATTTCGGATTCCAAAGAATTTATTTATAAAAAGCCTGGTAAATTTGATTATATTAAACAAGCGCCATCCGACTTTGTTACTCATGTGGGTAATTATTTTAAGAAAGAAAATCTACCAATCATGGGTGCTATATTCGTGAGTACAGTGGCCCTTGTACCAGTCGATCAAAGGTTGGTTGATAATGCCAAAGAATTTGGACGCGATGTCGGCATCTCCAGTGCGGAGTATTCGGTAAATCTTTCTCCATACCCCGATTACGCGCTGTTCGTGCCGAGTGATCTTGGGACTGCCATGTATTTTATTGGCGATGGCTTCACGCATCTGACAATCGATCTGGGATTTTTAACCTATGGATTAATTAAAGATGATAACCGCGCGTTACAAACCGCCAGCCAGATACTTGAAGGACTCGCGGTCACAGGCGCCTGGGTGCAAGTGCTTAAGCACACCACCGGTCGCGAAAGTCCGGACCGGGCCACAGCGCCGGGCGGCGTATGGCAGGTGTTCCCGAACCAGAAAGATACATTTAAGGATGTCCCGAAATATGATGCATTCCCATCCGGGCATTTGGCCACTGTGATGAGTACATTGACGATCATTTCTGAAAATTATCCCGAACATAAATTCATCCGACCACTCGGCTATTCGTTAATGACCTTACTTGCCTACCAAATGATGAACAACGGGGTTCACTGGGCCAGTGACTATCCGCTGGCGCTGTTTATCGGACACAATATCGGCAATATTATTGTGAACAAAGGCCGAACCGTCCGTGATATTTCAACCCAATCCGATTTGTCATCGAATACGAATTGGTACAGCTCGCTATCTGTAACGCCGGCACGATTCAGCAATGGCGCGATTGGTGTTCACGTACAGTACGTGTTCTAGGGGAATTATTACGACCGCTCAAATGTGGAATACGGTTCGTCGGATTGTGAGGTTTGATTTTATGTCGTGTCAATGTCACACAAATTACCTCCTTACTGTGCATTTCGAAGACCTTCTCAAGGATTGATATTTTACAAATCGTAAATCCGCATCATGAACGGCAGTTGCTCGTTGTTTTATATCTCACTTATATATAACCATTGCAATATCATGATTGACCATCTATAAAATTTCCTTCAGATACATCCGTATGGTTTCCAAGTCACCGAATTAGTCCTTGACAATAACGCCTGATATTGCTATTATATTAGCAATTAACTCACGATTAGTGGAGAAATTCAATGTCGAGTATAGCTGTTGTTTTCTCCGGTTTCATCCCTTTGCCGAATTTCATTTATTTTCATAAATCCCAAAAGATAAAAATGTGACAATCACATTAACTTCAGTTAAAGGAATCAGGCATGAATAAAACTATACTTCAATTGATATTAATTCTTGCACTCATGTCCGTTTTTATATCCGCATGCAAAACCAACTCATTACGCTACACTCATGTTTACCTCGACCTGGACGGCACGGCGGTGGATACGACCAACACAATCCGACCGGCAACCATCGAAGCAGTCAAGGCGTTTCAAGCGCGCGGGGGGAAAGTTGGTATCGCTACCGGCCGGACATTTGAACAAGCGCGCGATGCAATTGAACAGCTTAGGCCGGATCTTCCGGTGGTGTTGTTTAATGGGGGTATTATTGTGGATCGTAAAAATCATCGGTTTGATATTCTTGGCAATCTCGACGATCAGACAATGAGAACAACGTTGCGTCTGCTCGCCGCGAATCAGGATATTGCAGGAATTGTGCTGCATTTTCCGGTGGCTTCCATTCCGGATCGAAATACACCGCAATTTGCTGAACAAGCCAAAGATTTTGGCGTCACGTTCAGATATCTGGATAATCTGCAGTCATTATCGGCAGATTCGCTGATTAAGATCATTATTCTGTGTCCGCCGGATCAAACAGAACATATCTACACAGCAATAAAAAATTCCATCCCAACCACATCACGGCTTGTTATCAGTAGTGCGGTAACGATCGAAGTTATGCCAGCACAGATTTCCAAAGCAACCGCACTGAAACGAATTGCAAAACAGAACGGTTTTTCAATGGAAGATGTTGTAGCATTCGGAGATAGTGGCAATGACGTTGAAATGCTCAGCAGTGTCGGACTGGGGATTGCAATGTGGAATGGGAGACCCCAAACTCGTGATGCCGCAGATATTATCATTGGCCCGAATTACAGTGATTCAATCGCCAAATTTCTGAATTCTCCGATCATGAAATGAACATTCGTTTTGGATAAAGCATTATTGATTTTTTTGATTGACTCCAGATTCATCCATCACCCTAACCTTTTCATTTGCATTGCTGAAATAGAAAGGTGTGAAAAATGCATGGGAAATTTTTCCTGACAATCTTTTTACTACTCCTTATTAACAGTCATTCGGGATTAGCTGATGTCACACTGCTCAATACTCTCCGGATTGCGGAAAGCGCCGGATACATGGAATTTGGAGTGCGGGTAAGCAGCGCCGGTGATGTCAATGCAGATGGCTTTGCGGATGTGCTTGTTGGCGCATTTGGCGGTTCGAACGATGATTTCGACAGAATTGGAGGCGATGGTGGCGCATATGTCTTCTTCGGTGGCAGCGAAATGGATAATGTTGTCGATTTGATTTTACAAACTGAAACCGATGCTATGTTTTATTGCTCTTCAGTAACTGGCATTGGCGATATTAATCACGATGGATACGATGATTTCGCAATGTGTATTCATTTGTCCGATTACAGTCAAACCGAAATCGATGTGTTTCTTTGCGCTGAAATGCCAGGCAAGATTTCTGATCTGGTAATTAGTAATGCTGGCGCTCGTGCCGCTGAAATCGGTGATTTTGATGGCAATGGCTATCCGGATATGATTGTTGGAAATAATTCGGTATGCTGTTTTCAAAGTGATTTTACATATTCCCAGGCAGTGAATCCAGAGCAGCCGTTACGCTATTCATCCATGCAAGCGGCTGGTGATTTTAATAACGATGGTTTGGCAGATTTAATTTATGGATCGCCGGGTTTCCGCCATAGCACGGGCAAAGTTGATATTTTCCTGGGGAATAATTTTCCAGACCTGGAATCTGACTTCACAATTATCGGTACAGTCTATCCTTATAATCAATTCGGCTATTCGCTCTCATGCGCCGGTGACTTGAATCGTGACGGGTATAATGATGTTCTCATTAGCGCGCCGGGATATGGCGGCAAAAAGGGACAAGCGTACGTGTACTATGGTGGGCCGGCAATGAGCACGATCCCCCATAATTTTGTGATGGGTTCGGATTATTACGGGCAGATTGGTTATCGGGTATCAGCAGCCGGGGATGTAAATGGGGATGGTTATGTTGATTTTTTAGTCGGCGGCATTACCCCCTACTCAAATATAACGGATGTGATTCTCGGAAATGATGGTGAAACAGAATCTACAACTATATGGTTGATCCGCACCTGCGATGCAATTGCGGGTCTTGGTGATTTGCAGAACGATGGCTTTGATGATATTGCACTCGGAGACGGTGCGAGTAATAAGGTGCACCTACATTTTGGCAAAGCTGCGCTGGAAGTACAACCCGATGTGACAATCTCGGATGAAACGGAACATCAGTTTGGTGCCGCCGTTTGCGGTGGAGATGTCAATGACGATGGATATAACGATCTTCTGGGTTGGCGCGCCTCAGTTCAATGATGGCCTCGGACGCGTCTCTATTTATTTAGAGGGAGAGTCAGTCAGCACAACACAGCGCTGAAGTTAACAGGGATTAATCAGGCAGCTATGTTCGGGATTGCGCTCCAGGCGCAGGACGACATTAACGGCGATGGTTATAATGATATTGTGGTAAGGGATACAGCGGCCGTCTTAGTATATTTCGGCGGGCCAGCGCTTGACGATCAACCGGATGTTACGCTCGCAAGCACAGGGACGGTCATTGCCTCCAATGGCGATATCAACGGGGATGATTTTCACGATATTATTGTCGGTAATCCGAATTATAATTCCGGCTGCGGAAAATCCGCATCCATTTTGGTGGCCCCTTACTCAACGATTTAGACAATCTTGAAATTACAGGTGAGCAGGACAGTAGCTTCTTTGGCTGCTCCCTGACGGCTGTGCCCGATGTTAATCAGGACGGCGCCGATGAGTTGCTGGTTGGCGCATATAATGCTGACAATGGAAGCGGTGAAGCTTATCTTTACAGCGTAGATTTTACAAATAGTGTGCAGCCTATTAAACAGGTTTCACAACAATTCAGGTTGGATCAAAATTTTCCGAATCCATTCAACCCGGAAACAACAATATCATATCATTTACCATCATCGGGGTATGTTGTGGTGAAAATATTCAACCTGCGAGGTCAGGAAGTGGCAACTTTAGTGAATGGCATTCAGGATGCAGGTGATTATTCAATTCAATGGCATCCTGAAAATTTACCAAGCGGTCCTTATTTCTACCAGATGAAAAGTGGCGTATTTTCAGCTACGCGAAAATTGCTTGTGCAGAAGTAATTTTAAAACTCATTTGAAATGGAAAACAAAAATGGATTCATCGAATAAGCTGCCCCCAAAATCTCATAATCTAAACATTTTAGTGCTGATTATAGTATTGTTCACACTTGATCAGTTAACAAAATATCTCGCGGCCAAATATGTTCCGTTGAATTATGTCGCCTGGTCAATCAAGGGATTTGGCATAACATATCGCGAGAATCGGGGACTTGTGCTGCATCTGCTTAACCAGTATTCCTGGATCATTCTTGCCTCCGCCATTTTAAAAATACTGCTTGTTCCCACAGTCACATTCATGTGGCGATTTTATACACGGATATATCGCAATAGCCGGCTAATCACAATGGCATATGTTTTAATGATGGCTGCCCTGTTCGGCAACTCATTTGACCAGTTTGCGTTTGGTTATGTTCGCGATTTTATCTTGTGGCCAGGCCCTGGTGTACCAAACCTGGCAGATTTATTTGCTGATGCCAGCCTAATTTGTATGATACTCGAATTTATCCGAAATCCGCAAGTTAATAATAAAGAGTTTTTTCGTTTGAAAGTAAAACGAAACGATTTTATCTTGTTAAAACGATGTGTTCAGTTTTCGAAAGATGAAATACGATCATTCTTTAGGAAATGACTTTTTCACATTCCGTTACCATCTTTAAACTCGAGTGTTTTACGCGTGGCTTCCAACTGACGTTTTTCTACCTTCAATTGTTCACGTTCTTCAACGAGCAAGCGCCGTGATTCCATAATTTCTTCGGCCTGAATATCCAATTCGTGTTTATTTTCTTTGAGCATCGTCTTCAGGTATGTCAATTCCGCCATCTCTTTTTCAATTAACTGTATATCAGTTTTGTTTCGTTTTTCCTGCTCCTGCAATTCTGCCAACAGGGATTCATGTTTGATTTTTTCCTGCTTCAATCGTTCCTTTTCCTGCTTCAATAGCTCATGTTCATGATCCATTTTTAAACTGACTTGTTTAACAAATTGCATTGTTTTTTGTTTTTGGTGTTGCATTAATTCTTTTAAAGCCGCTGCTTCGGAATTCATTTTGTGAATCTGTTCTTCTTTTTCTGCTAACTCCTGTTCATTCAACTGGAAAATAGCAATGTTGTTTTTCAAGGTCGTTTTATCGACATTTAGCTGTTTTTGTTTATCAAGCAATTCCTGTTGAAAAAGTGCGTTCTTTTCTTTTTCATCTATAAGCTCATGTTCACGTTTAATTATATTTAGCTCCAACAGATCCAACTCCATGGAACGCGCTTTCAGTTTTTGCCCATAATGATATTCGAAAATTAGAAGTAATAGTATAATAAGGAATAAGCTACCCAAAAAAATTGTCATGACATGCCCGTATAGTGAATTCGTATTTATTGCACATAATTACCATCAATCACAGGATTATGCATAAAAACCGGGCCATAATTGACCCGGTTTTTTCAAATTTTCGAATAATTTTTAAAATAGAGTTATTCCGCCTGCTCGCGTTCCACAAAACCAAGTATCCCCGGCAAAATTAGCGCTGATGTTAAAAAGCATGCCCCAACACCGACGAATAGTGAGGCGCCGAGTTGCCCGAATCCGCGGTACACCGAAAATACCAGCGAGCCAAAACCGAGCATCGTTGTCAAGCTTGTCAGTAAAATTGCTTTGCCGGTACTGGCATATACCAGTTTTATTTTTCCACGGCCTTCATGAAGCCAGCGATGAACAATGTGAACGCCATCATCAATGCCAATACCGAGAATCATCGGTAGCCCCATGACATTCAAAACGGTAAATTGCTGGCCAGTAAGTTTCATAAATCCAACCATCCAAACGACGCCAACTGCTAACGGAATCATCGCAATCAGGGCGTAACGCGGTCGACGAAAATCGAGCCACAGCAACAAGAAAATACAGACCAATGTTAGCATCATCGCGTGCCGACCATCACGGCCAATAATTTCGATCAATGCCATGAAAACCGGGGGCATACCAGTGGCTTGAGGGCTTATGCGTTCAAGATCATCGACAAATTGGTGGGCAAACGCCGCATCCTGCCAGATGTTTCCCGCCGGGTATACGGTAACCAGAAATTGATTACGGTCACGATTGCTATACCGATCAAGAATCGAGGCCGGCAAATCCTGGAGATGAATGGGCGTTGTATTACACATATTAATGACATTTTTTTGAAAATACGGAGCAAAGATTGCTTGTACTGGCGTCAAGCGTGCGTTTATTTGATCGTGCTCTTTTTCCAGGTGTGCAATTACGTGCTGCATAATCGCTTGCGATTCGGGTTTATCCGGATCACCAACCAGAATTTTACATTTGTTATCCACTTTATCCTGTCCGCCAAGAAATGCCATATCCTGCATTTCCATGATGTTCATACGCATTCGGTTGAGCTCATCGAGCAGTGCATTTGTATTAACTGATCGGGCAATGTTCGCCTGTTTCATTTTATTTCGGATTGATTCAATATATGGTTTCCGTTTCGCCTGCTGTTCATTCGATGGGAGATAAAATGAAATATCTTCAGTAATGGCGACGGATCCCATATCCTTGCACTTCTCTGCATATTCACGGGATTGTTCTACGCTGTCGGCTAAAATCATGGCATAATCCATTCCCAAATCGAATTTATCAATAATTGTATCTTGCAGCGCAATGGAGCGAAGCCCTTTGGGTTCGATATTCATATAATTCTGGTCAAACGTGATGCGCGAAGCTGTCCATCCCAGCAGAAACGTAGCGATGATTGCCCCCATTATTGTCGCAAAATAGTGCGTGCCAAGCCAGCCTCCAAGTGCCCCCAGTGAACGGAACGACAGGTCACGCTCTTTATACGCTGCTTTTTTCCCGGCAGTAACTCGCTTTTCATGACGCCGTTCACGAAAAACGAGCAGTACCGGCAGAAACAGGAGTGTCGCTACCAGAATAGCTAACAACCCAGCCCCAGTCACAATGCCCATTTCCTTCATTCCGCGTGAGTTGCTAATAAGCATGGTCAGAAATGCAGCTGCAGTTGTCAGCGCACCGGTAATGACGCCTTTTCCGCTGCTCAAAAACGTATGTTCCATGGCAGTGGCAACATCATCACCTGCCGCACGTGATTCCGTAAATGCGGAAATCAGATGGATGGCAAAATCGATCCCCAGGCCCATCAAAATAACGGCCATCATTTGTGTCATGATATTCAACTGACCAACAAGTACTGCGGAAAGACCGACTGCCCAGATTATACCCACAATTAATGTAACCATTGCAAAGATCGGGGCAATCCACATACGAAACGAGATGACGAGTAACGCCAAAATTGCGATAATTGCAATTAACGATGTATATCCCAGACTTTCCTGACTGTACACCATTTCATCCCGACCAATGGGAATAAATCCTGTCAATCCGGCAGTCACGCCCGGATAATCCTGTAGCTGCTCGTTAATCACAGCATTCACGGCATCGGTGCCAATCACTAACAGGTCAGTATCAAACATGGTGAAGTTGGGTATGGCGTTGAGAATCAATGCCTTTTCATCATACGAAATAAAATAGGGTTCACCAAGCAGCAATTTATCGGCGATGGCATGAATACTATCCTCGTGCACGACTTTTCCTGCCACAGCAGCCTGGATTTTTTTCACCAATCCCTCGATGCCATCAAGGAACATCACAGCGCCGTCTTCTTTTTCCCGTGTGGAAATCGATTCGGATTTACCGACATATTCCTTTTCCATGGCATTATTGATGTTCACCAGCAAGCCATTTAAATTCGGATCTATGAAGATATCACCCATGTCTTCCAGATCGGTTTCTTTCATGAGCATGAGGCCATGATTGCGCAGAAAATCTACATCACTTTTATAGTCCACCCGCTGAATTAATGGTCGATTAATTTTCTGTTTTAAGCTAGTTATTTCCGTTTCAAGCTCATTAATTTTGTCCGCATCAGCGTTTGCTGATTTACTCGTTTGCAGTTTCTGTTCAAGTTGCTGAATCGCTTCTGTTGCAGCGTTATTTTGGCTGGTATCGACAAGCGTCACCAGTTTGGGCGCAAGCTCATCAGCGAATTGCTTAATTTGCGATTCATCTCCCTGAACAACAACTACAATACTGGTTGCGGATACAAATTCATTCATAATTTTGTTGAATTCGATTGTTCGTGGATCTTTCTCAGGCAACAAATCTGACCAACGCAGCGTAATTTTCAAATGCTCAGAAAGAACACCCATGAGTAGTGTAATCAGAATAACAATTGTAAGCATCGTCCACGGATGTTTTACATGATAATTCGCTAATCCACGCAACCAATTATCTCTCATTGTTCCACCTCCTTATTCGTAAAACTTACCTTGTTAATCGGACACGCAGTATTCCGACAGCGTGTGCAATAATATCGAGCTGTAGCGGCAAACATTGGAATAGCACATGCTAAAAACAGAAAGGTGATGACACCTGATCGCCAAATCCAGAATAACGGGATGATCACCAATCCGACAGTCCATCCAATCGCCCAAAATTTATCCGACGTTGTCATCGGCGCTTGACGGGTGCGGCCCCAGCGCTTGAAAACAGCTAACGGAATAAACAAACATGTGTTATATGATGTCGGATACGGACAGTACGGACAGAATGCCCACAGCACAACAACAGCACCGCCACCAATTGCAAATAGTAAATAAAATAAACCCCAGGCCAGACTTTCCGCAAAAATGGCCAATCCACCGATGACCACAAATCCCCATAATCCAAAACGCATCAGAATTTTTTCACGTTGTGAGAATGAGTTAATCAGTCTGCGATTATGGATACAGTCCTGGTTTTTCATTCGATATCTCCTATAATTGAATTGTCCATATTGAAATTAGAAATCAATGCCATTAAGTTTTGATCAAATCCAGGAATCTGAGGAAAACCTCACCCTTCGACTCCGCTCAGGGTGAAGTCTGCGACCGCTTCATACAGAGCGAAGTCGAAGTATGAACGAACGTTATAATAGCATAAATCGCTTAACTTAATAGCATTGAAATTAGAAATAAATATACATTAGCATCGGAACCGCATTAAAATTTCAACTATTCATATTTCGGTTTCTGTAACAACCACATCGCCATTGCCATTTGTGTTTCCAGAATCTTGCATTCCTGTCGCTCACGTTCGAGCAATTGATCCAACACATGGTTGAATTCCCGATGCTGTTGTCTGAGAATAGCCGCACGCTTATGAAGCCAGGTATTGTATCTGTCATTCATGGCACGAGTGTATGGCAATGAATAGACTTGCTCCCGCACTATTTTATCCCCGCAGGATGTAAGTTGCTGAATCGTTTCTTCGTAAGGCACATAATATTCATGGTGCGGAAATTGGATTGTGCTTTCTGATGTCCGGAAACCATCATCGATTAGCATGTAACCACCATCGCGGACTGTCTGTCGAATTTGTGCCACTATTTCAGATAGCGAACCAAGAACATTACCGACAGCAAGGTACATCACCAGATCATAATCGGTGGCTACTTTAACCACATCGTATATATTGCCCAGTTCGTAGCAACATCGATGAGCCACATTAAGTTTGGCAGCTTCAATTCGCGCAGACTCAACAAAAGGTCGATAGGCATCGACACCATATACGTCCACGCCAAGTTCGACAGCCAACGGAATACTAACAGCCCCCTTACCACACCCAAGATCAAGTACTTTCCGAATAGGTGACTCCGTACAAATCGCTTTCATCCATTGGCAGATAATGCCTGGATCAGTCCCCAATTCACCGAAGTCAGCGAACAGCTCCGCCAAATAAGGGATAAATTCTTCGGGAACATCGAAATAATTTGCTATTGGGCTATTATTCATTTTACTTTTCCTGTTGTGTTGTGTTGATAATTTGTACCACAAAACATTGCAGGTAACATGTTCAACAACACCAAGCAATCGATAATGTGAATCTATACGTTAATACTATAATCCAACGCAGCTTCATCTCCGGTCATGCCGCGAAATCCCCAGTTACTCGCCGGACTGTCAAAAACTGTGATTTCCACATCGATCGGGGCGATTCCCAACTCCGATTCAATCCGTTGAAATAGCAGGTGAATTAATTTTTTCTTTGCCTGCACCGTCCGCCCTTCAATCAGAGAAATTTCGATGATGGTGTAAGCATCGGAACGCCCTTCAGGGGAATAAAAGTCTGATACATCCATGGGAAAAAAGCGATGTGCCCGTTTGTTTTCGGGAAATTGTAACGCATCGACCATACAGCTATTAATAACATCCGATAACTTTGATTTGATCGGATTCAGTTTTTCGCGGATGCCATAAATTCGTATCATGATTAACTCCTGAGTTGAGTACCATATTTTTCATGAAATTGAATTGCCACGAAGGCTCAAAGTTAACAAAGGATAAATAAAACATGTGCTTCTTCATCAGGATAACTACGATGATTTCCAATGACACATATGTTGTACTCTATTGGAATGATTTCTATTGACTTCTCTATTTCGTGTGCCTTGAGTCCGTGGTTAATTAGTAACTGAGAAATTATTTTCTGACATTTTTTGGCAGAAAATGTTAAAACATATTTTAGACAGGATTTCACGGATTCACAGGA
>JAFGDW010000310.1 GCA_016931935.1 Candidatus Zhuqueibacterota bacterium
TCCTGTGAATCCGTGAAATCCTGTCTAAAATATGTTTTAACATTTTCTGCCAAAAAATGTCAGAAAATAATTTCTCAGTTACTAATGGTCAATTTCTTTAATTGCTTTCTGAATTAACAAAGGACCCGCCTATGTCACAACAAAGCCCGGAAACAACGCATGCATCGTACGGGACATATGTGCTTATCTGGTTTTGCCTGATTGTGTTAACCGGTTTGACCGTCACAGTGGCTGGTACCAATTTCGGCCATTTCAGTGTTTGGATGGCTATTATTATTGCCTCCGTGAAAACGCTGCTTGTGCTGTTCATTTTCATGAATCTGAACTACGAACCGCGGCTGTTCCGGAATATGGTGCTGGTGGTGGTGATCACATTGACAATTTTTATTGTGTTTACGTTTTTTGACGTATCATACAGGTAACAACGAATCCGAGCCCTGAGCCTGTCGAAGGGCGGTATATATAACACGACCTGATTCGTGCAAATGTTGCCTTCACCAGGCTCAGGCAACGTTCAATTGGAATTATCATAGGTGACAAAATGATTATCGATCCCTCAAATATATCCGGCACAGTAAACCATGTGTTCTTCATAATCACCGGTGTCTGCGTGTTATTACTGGTTCTGATCACTGTGCTCATGATTTCGTTTGTGATTAAGTATCACCATAAGCGCAATAAAAATCCGAAAGATATTCACGGCAATCTCGCGCTGGAAATAACCTGGACCGTCATCCCGACTATTCTTGTGATGGGCATGTTCTATTACGGCTGGATAGGTTACCGATTGCTGCGGCAATCGCCCGCTGATTCTATGATTGTTAAGGCGACCGGCCAAATGTGGAAATGGGGTTTCGAATATGAAAATGGCGTAAAAAGTGATACATTGTATGTCCCGGTAAACAAGCCGATTAAAATGTTGCTCCATTCACAGGATGTTATCCACAGCTTTTTCATCCCGGCGTTCCGCGTAAAGCACGACGTGTTGCCCGGGAATGCTGAATCATACCTTTGGTTTAAAGCTTCAAATGTGGGAAAATTTGATGTGTTCTGTTCCGAATACTGCGGCCAGCAGCATTCCTACATGCGCACCAAAGTGGTGAGTATGCCCGAAAATGAATTTCAAAAATGGCTGGCGACCCAAACGATTGCGTCGACAACATCGGATTCGGTGGCACAGGCCATCGCGGCATCTTCTACTCAGCCTGTTCAAGTGGAATCTGATGCCCATCTCGTACTGCTGGCAAAAAAGGGTTGCCTCGTCTGTCATAGCACCGATGGTACACCAATGACCGGCCCGACACTCAAACAACTATTCGGAACGAAACAAATCGTGGTCGTAAATGAAAAAGATACCACCATTACCGTTGATGATAATTATTTACGTCAATCACTCGTCGCACCCAATGCCGCACTCGTGAAAGGTTTTCCGGCGAACATGCCATCACAACAAAATGTGAGTACACCGGAAGAGATTGATGCGTTGGTTGATGCGTTGAAGAAGCTATAGTTCTGTTCAACTTGGTCTATACTATACACTAAAATCTTCTGTCGCTTCCGACGGAACGAGAATTTTCTGATTGGTTTTATTCATGATAAACACCGTTAAACATATTCTCACCCTCACAAAAATAAAAATCTCCATTGCTGCGATGGTACTCACTGGCGCCGGTTTCCTGATGGCAGCCAACCATGAATCGATGGAATTATTATATGTATGCCTCGGCGTGCTGCTGCTGTCTTCCGGCTCGGCCGCATTAAATCAGTATCAGGAACGTGATATTGATGGGCATATGGAACGCACCAGAAATCGGCCATTGCCCACACGAATTATATCTGACACCGGAGCGGTCGCGCTAATTGTTCTGTTTGCTGGAATCGGAATGGGGATATTGTACATGAAAACGAGCATCATTGCATTTTGGCTGGGCGTGCTGACGCTGGTGACGTACAATTTTATTTACACACCACTAAAACGCAAAACCATCTTTGCCATCCTGCCGGGATCACTGGTTGGTGGTCTCATTCCCATGATTGGCTGGGCGGCTGCCGGATCAAGCATCCTTCGTCCCGAAATTTTGACGCTGGCGTTTTTTGTATTTGTGTGGCAGGTACCGCATTTTTTACTGTTGCTGGTGCGTCACCATTCCGATTATGAAAATGCCTTACTGCCAACGCTGATCAATCGCGTCGATGCAGAACAATTTGTCCGTATCGCCTTTATCTGGCTGACGACCACCGCGGTGGCTTGTTTGTTCATAATGACGTTTGTCTCTTTCCATACAATCGCATTAAAACTGTGCATGCTGGCGTTGCCATTGTGGCTCATATGGTACGCACTGCAAATTCTCAACAGTAAAAAATTACCAACCTTAATGACGATTTCATATAAACGTATCAATATAGCAGCTTATATAACAATCAGCATTTTAATAGCAGATAACTTGTTATAAATGAAAAAATGGAATACAGATTTGACGGATGTGACAGATATAAACGGATTTTAAAACATCCACAATATTAAAAAATGTATTGATTTTTTGAACGTAAATCGTTAAAAAAAATCCGTTCAATCCGTGTCATCCGTGTTCTATGCTCTTTTAGAATCATCAAACCTGAATCATAAAATAGTACTCTCCATGATAAAAGGATAAGCGAATGGAACTTATCGAGCAATTTGCACTTGTTAACACACCGGTATTTCTGAAAACCGTTAAAATGCTGTTGGCAGTGATGTATATTATCCACCTGCCATACATTGGCATGTTGCTTGGCAATACGTTGTTCTCACTCATCTTCAACGCGATGGACAAACAGCAGCCAAATGGTTTACACGCCACGTTTTCCCGGCGACTGATTGATTCGGTCGCATTCAGGAAAAGCATCAGCCTGGTGTTTGGCGTATTGCCACTTATGGTGATCACACTCATCTACATCCAGATTCTTCAAAGCGGAGGTGCATCGACCACGCTATTCCTGATCTATTCACTCGTACCGATTGTACTGGGGCTGATTGCAGTGAATGTGTATCGCATCACATTTTCTCAACGTTCGTACCTGTCAATTTTAATTGGCGCCGCCGGTATAGGTTTGTTGCTCGTCGGATATTTCGTTCTGATCGCCAGTGTCGCCCGATTTCACGAGCCGGATCGCTGGAAATTCGTAACCAGTTTGACATCGTTGCTGGTTTCGTATAATGCCATTGGAAATTATTTAACATTCCTGATGGCATCGCTGGCCATTAGCGGTGCGGGGATTGTATTCTTCATATTCAAATGGCAAAATGATAGTGAAAATGACACGCCTGAATTTCAGCGGTATGCCAGGCAATTTGGCGTGATTATTTCGCTTATTTTCACATTGTTAATTCCGATATTTCTCATTTTCTCTTTTATTACATTGCCGGATGTCGCCTGGTCTAACAGCATGATGTTCTCGGGAATTCTTGTTATCATTGTATTGGCGATTATTTCACTTGTGCTCACCGCAATGCTGCAACGGAACGATTTAAAGTACGGTATTTCATTATTTGTACTGTTTATTATTGCCTATTCACTGCTTGTCATTACCAATGCTATTACCCGCGAAAACTCGTTGGTGGAACTTTCCAAAACGATCAATCTCAAGGGGGAAGCTATGCTGGCCGAACTGATCCCCGAGCGTGGTGAAGTCGGCAGCGGGTTAACCGATTACGCGCGTGGTGAAGATATCTATAAACGCATATGTTCGACCTGCCATCGTTTTGATAAACAGATCGTGGGTCCCGCTTATAACACCGTGCTTGGAAAATATGAAAACGATATTAATAAATTAGTAGCATTTGTATCCAAACCGACTAAAGTCAATCCGGATTTACCCCCGATGCCGAACCTGGGTTTAAAAATAAACGATGTCGAAGCGGCTGCCGGGTATTTGATAAAGACGTATCAGGAGGAGTACAAATAGTGAACAAAATTATACCACGGCTGCTCATTGCCGGATACTTCAGCATTTTTATCATCATCATAGTGGGATTAGGCTGGGCCTGGCACACCTACCGGGAAGCCCCGGATCAACCGATCGCCTACAGCCATAACAAACACATCAATTTTGTGGGGCTGGAATGTACGCACTGCCATGCCTATGCTGATCGCGCGTTAATGCCGGGCATTCCGCCCTTGCAGACGTGCATGGAATGCCATGAAAATGTCGCCACTGACAGGCCGGAAATTATCAAATTGACGGCTTACTGGAACAAAAAAGAACCTGTCCCCTGGATCAATGTCAATTATTTGCCGCCACATGTTTATTTCACGCATAAGCGGCACGTGAAAAGAGGATTTGAATGCGCAGAATGTCATGGCGACATTGCGCATATGGATAAGGTCCGTCAGGTAAAATCATTTCGAATGGGCTGGTGCGTGACATGCCATCGGGCGAACAATGGCCCGACTGATTGCTGGACATGCCACAAGTAACCGCAAACCGGAGGATTCAATGCAAAGAAGGGATTTTTTAAAAATATTAGGTATCGCTACCGGAAGTGGTGTTATTACTTCGTGCGGTGTGAAAAAGGGCGCTGAGAAACTCATTCCTCATGTTATTCCGCCGAACATCGAAATTTTGCCCGGTTTATATACAATCATGAAAACCACCTGTACCGAATGCCCGGTGCATTGCGGCATGCAGGCGAAAATCGTTGAGAAAGTCGTTAATGACCGCCGCATGCGCTTTCCGGTCAAACTCGATGGTAATCCCGATCACCCGGTCAATCATGGTAAAATGTGCATCCGCGGCCAGGCATCCCTGACGCGACTTTACCACCCGGATCGTTTGCAGCAGCCACTCATGCGTGACGATGCAGGAAAATTAACCGAAACGACCTGGGATGACGCATTACAAAAAATCGCCGCTGAACTTGCAAAACAGACTCCCAAAAAACATGCATTTCTATCCGGGCGGACCACCGGCGCGATGTCAAATTTAATTGATAATTTTTGTAAACAGCTTAATATCGAACGACTGCCAGAATATGAAGTTTATTCGTATGCCACATTGCGGGAAGCCAATCGGATTCTGTTCGGCCATGCTGATCTGCCAACATACAATATCGATAATGCCAATTATCTGCTCACCATCGGTGCGGATGTCATCGAGACATTCGGCAATCCACTGCAACAGGCCGCCCATATTTCGGAAGCGAAAGAAAAAGCGCACCTGCATTGGGTGCATTGCGAACCACATGTGTCGTTAACTGGCTTACAAGCGCATGCACGATTAAATATTTTGCCAGGAACCGAATTGTACCTGTTGCTCTATTTATTGCAGGAATTAATTAAAGATAACCGGCAATATGCAGCCCGGCTGCCGATGGAAATACGTGGTACATTGCCATCAATTACGTCTACCCTTGTTCGTGAGAAAACCGGAATTGATATTTCACAAATAGACGGTGTTTTCAAGGGCCTTCGTGAAGCCCAGCATCCGATGCTGATTTTCGGTGGTGTATCCGCCCAGCAGGAAACCGGGCTGGCGTGCGCGATTGTGGCCGGATTGATTCAGTGGGTTACCGGTATGACCGATAACGCGATCGATTTTGCACAATCCGCGAATTTCGCCAATGTGGGAAATCTCGATGATCTCGATAAATTGGCCAGACTGTTACAGGTGAAAAATGTCGGTGTGTTGTTCATATCCAAAACCAATCCGGTCGACAAGCATCAATTCGCTTACTACATGCGGGAAAACTTGAAATCCGCAGATTTGGTTGTGGGCATGACAGACTTCCTGCCAGAACAGACGGATGATTACGATATAATTTTACCACTCTCACATCCACTTGAATCCTGGGATGAAATTGAATCACGCCGCGGTATATCGTCATATGTGCAACCGGTACTCGAACCGTTACATGATACACTGCCTGAAGGTGACATTTTGCTTAAACTGATGCAGCTCAGGTCATCATCGAAAACATCGGCAACGGATTATAAATCCTGGCTTGATACGCGCTGGCAACAGCAGTTGGGAAAATCCGGTGCGGATGAATTCGCAAAGACTGCATTCATCGCCAAACAAACTATGCGCATTAGTGTTCAATTGCAAGTCCGGAATACCGGAAATCTCTTGCAGAATTTAACACTTCCCCCAGCTACAAACGGTACAGTCCTTTTCGTAACACCATCGCTAAAGGCATTTGATGGTCGCAGTGACGTTTTGCCATTGATTAAAGAAATTCCCGATCCGCTGACCACAATTACATTTGATAGCTGGATCGCCATCTCCGAAGCGCAAGCGAAAAAGTTGAAATTGAAAGATGGCGATATTGTTTCACTGACCACTGGAGATAAAGCAATCAGTACACTTCCCGTGAAAATTCAACCCATGTTGACTGTTAACGTGTTAATGGTCCAGCGCCATATGCTGGATACGTTCGCCTTGGCTGTAAATCCGGCAACCGGTGAAAGCAATGGAGTGATCGACAATATCAAAATTGAAAAAACCGCATCGTCGCTCAAATTAGCTATCATGTCCGGTTCACTATCGCAGCAAGGCCGTGGTGTTATTCCTCGTCCGGATCACCGTGGACACGCGCACGAACGCGTGAGTCTGTACAAAGACCATATCCATCCCGATTATCAATGGACGATGGTGATTGATATGGAAAAATGCATCGGCTGCTCAGCATGCGTTGCTTCCTGCTATGTGGAAAATAATGTCGGTCTGGTCGGACGCTCCGAACATATGAAAGGCCGGGAAATGTCGTGGATTCGCATTGAGCCGTATTACGATGATGGCTATGCACATTTTCAACCGATGCTGTGCCAGCATTGCGAGTTTGCGCCGTGCGAATCGGTGTGCCCGGTGTACGCGCCGTATCACAATCCCGAAGGATTGAACGGCCAGGTGTACAATCGCTGCATCGGTACGCGTTACTGTTCCAACAATTGTCCGTACAAAGTTCGGCGTTTCAACTGGCAAGCGCACCCGTGGACGACGCCAATGGATCGTGGCCTGAATCCACAAATGTGGGCGCGCCCCAAAGGCGTCATGGAAAAGTGCACGTTCTGTATCCAGCGCATTCGTGAAGCGAAGGATTATGCCAAAGACGAAGACCGTAAAGTCCGCGATGGCGAGGTTGTGCCAGCCTGTGCACAAACGTGCCCGACCAATGCAATTACGTTTGGTAATATTTTGGATGAGAATTCGAAAGTCTACCAGCTTGTCCATTCTGATCGTGTCTACCGCGTGCACGAGCATTTGGGAACTGAGCCATCAGTATATTATTTGATGAAAGAAGATGGAAATCTCGGTAAGGAGCATGGATAAACTCATCGTGGGGCTGTATCAAAAGGCTTGTCAAGCTTCATCCTGAGCGTAGTCGAAGTATGATAACTTACTATAAAACAACATGCTTCGACTTCGCTCAGCATGAAAAAATTATACGAATTTTGACTTTTGATACAGCCCCATGAAAATTTCAAGGCTCTGCCTTGATTAGAATGCGCTTCCGTATTCAAAAGAGAAAATTAATCGCGGCAGAACCGCTACGGATACGTTCCCGGCGGGAAGCTGGGAGCGATGTGGAACGATAAGCTATTTACCGTGACTCATAAAAAAAACATAAAATCGAAAATTCATATCACACTCACCATTTAACATGGTCACATGCAAATGAATCAAACGAACTATTTTAATGAACTGGAACGCGATGTCCTGTCGGCGATGAAGAAACCAAACATGTCCTACTGGGCTGCGTTGGGATTTTCAGCATCGTTATTGCTCATGTGGGCGTTATGCTGGGGGTATCAAATCAAGGAAGGGCTGTATGTTACCGGCATTAACAATCCTGTTGGCTGGGGCATTTACCTCACGAACTTTGTCTTTTGGGTTGGTATTGCCCACTCCGGCACATTGATCTCCGCGGTGCTGTACCTGTTCCGGGCGAAATTTCGCAACAGCTTCAACCGCACCGCCGAGGCGATGACAATTATCGCCATCATGGTCGCGGGACTGTTTCCCATCATCCATCTCGGGCGAATGTGGAAATTTTACTGGCTGCTCCCCTATCCCAATCAGCGGTTGTTGTGGGTGAATTTCCGATCACCGCTTGTCTGGGACGTATTTGCCGTAAGCACCTACTTCATCGTCAGCCTGGTGTTTTTCTACGTTGGTTTGGTGCCCGATCTGGCGATCGTGAAGCGCCACGTGAAAGGAATCCGGCAGCGGGTTTACAGCATTCTCTCGCTTGGCTGGACCGGCTCGCTGCGGCAATGGGTGCACTACAACAAACTGTACATGTTTTTAGCGGCATTCGCTACACCGCTGGTTATTTCAGTGCATTCGGTTGTGTCGTGGGACTTTGCCATGAGCATTACCCCCGGATGGCATACGACGATTTTTGCTCCGTATTTTGTTGCCGGCGCCATCTTTTCCGGAACAGCGATGGTGTTAACACTGGTCATCCCAATGCGGAAAATCCTATCGCTGGAGAAGTACATAACCGTGGACAAATTCGAGGGCATTGCCAAAGTATTACTATTCACGTCGCTTATTGTCACCTATGCCTATATCGTCGAATTTGGCATTGCCAGCTACAGTGATAATATTTATGAATTGTCGATTTTCAAATACCGTATGGTTGGCGATTACCGGGTAATTTACTGGATTATGATCTGTTGTAACAGTTTGATTCCAATGACGCTGTTTGTAAAAAAACTACGCCGCAATCTGGTATACCTGTTTATTCTCTCAATCTTCGTCAATATAGGAATGTGGTCGGAACGATTTAATATTATTATTTCATCATTGTCGCATGAATACATGCCGTATGCGTGGGGATTATACAGACCGAGCTTTATCGAAATCGGTATTTTCGTGGGAAGCTTCGGCATGTTTTTTACATTCTTTCTGATTTTTCTCAAGCTGCTCCCTGTGCTTGCGATGTCCGAAATAAAGGAGGAAGCCGAATGAGCCAGACATTTGCCTTCGAAAATAAACAGGACTTTCTCGATAAATTGACTCAACTGGTTAAGTCCGGAGTAAGCGCCAAACAAATTTCCCTGAACACGCCGTACCATGTGCATGAAGTTGAGCATATCCTCCGGATAAAACCCAGCGCGATGCGGTTTTTTGCCGCTATCGGCGCGTTATCAGGCACTGTTGCCGGTTATGCGTTTACCATCTTTACGGTGTTTCACTGGCCAATCATCACCAGTGGTAAACCGTTAATTTCAGTTCCACCTTATACAATTATCGCATTCGCGCTAACGATTCTATTCGGTGCGCTTATTTCGTTTAGCGGATTCCTGATTCTTTCCCGACTGCCAAGCATGAAAGGAATTACCGCGACTGAGGAACATGAAAATAGGTTCGTTATCGTTATTGACAACGAGGACAAATCATGAAAACGTTTTCCCTGAATTATATAATGTTAATTGCGGCAATGATTATCGTTGCGGCTGTTATTTTCGGTCTGGAGCAATTCGTCACACCTGAACAACACGGTTCGTTGTTATTAACGCTTGTGTTTTGGGTGGCATTGGTTCAGGGCTGTATAGCACTGGTCGCTGCTGCTGAATTATCCAATGCCAAATGGATTCTCCCGTTAAAAAAATATCTGTTTTCTGTTTACCCGCTGATGTTGCTAATTACGGCGTTATTTGTAATTGTCGGCGCGCAAATTGACATGTATCCCTGGATGAATGGCCATCAAGACGCATGGTTGAATCAACCGTTTTTCATCATCCGCAGTGTGGTAATGTTACTGTTATCATTCGTATTCGCGCATCTGTTTGTCCGGGCATCACTCAGAGAACAGAAAAATAAAAACCGGTTTGCCGCCCTGTACGTGTTGATGTTTGTCATTACGCAATCGCTTGTCGCGTTTGACTGGGTAATGTCGCTGGAACACCCCTGGATCAGCACATTGTTCGGCGGCTATTTTTTCATTGAAGCAACATATATGGCAATCGGAGTGAGCACATTTTTCTGCTATTTCCTGCTCCGTTCGGAAGGCGGGAAAGACAACAGCGCTTACCAAAAAACACTACGCGATACATCCACATTGCTGTTCGGTTTCAGCCTGTTCTGGGCCGGTATGTTTTTCGCCCAGTACCTGACAATCTGGTATGGCAATTTGCCGGAGGAAGTGATTTATATTTATGAGCGCGTATCAACACAGCCATTCAAATCCATTTCAGCGGTTGTACTGCTGTGTCTGTTCTTCTTTCCATTTACGGTATTGCTCTCACGCAAAGTAAAGTTAATCGCTCCGATAATGATGTTTATCTCATTGGTTATCATGGCTGGAGTGATGCTGGAACGTTATCTGTTCATCGCACCGGTTACTTCAACGGTTACAATTGAGTTTGGAATGGTGGGGATTGAGTTTGCTCTATTGTTAGTGATGTTTGTATTTGCGGTTATGAGTCGGGAACGAACACTGAAACAACCTTCCTGACATTGAAAAATATTTTGAACGAAAAAGCCCACTGTCTGTGACAATGGGCTTTATTATTTTTATTGATGGTTGGGAATATATTATCGGAAATCAATTTAAAATAGAACACCTGCCGAAAATGAAAATGTGCCTGTAGACTCACTATCAACTGCCCGGTACGAATAATTTGCATTAAGCAGCAGCCGTTCACCGCCGAAATCAAACGACCAGCCGCACCCGCCAAGAAATCCAAATCCGGATTCTGATGATGGCGCCGGGAATCGTGGTTTCATTCCAGGAATTCCTGCAGGATTGGTCAATAATGCGAGATCAGCCGGTAGATTGGATTGCACGACTGTTTTCGCGATTCCACCATCCAACCGGATGAATGGACCATTACCAAAATTTTGACCGAGATAACGAATCATGCTCACGCCATAAAGATATTGATTGATTTGAATATAATACGCGTCATATTTGTAACGATCGGCAATACCGTTGACAACCAGGCCTGCAATTCCATTCGGTGTCACATGAACATAAAGTCCGGCCATATCAATCGAAAGCGAGAATTTTGACATGCCTGGCCTGGACTTCCAGTCATCTAAAATCATTTTCATGTCTGCCGGATAGGAAATCGTATTTGCACCAAATCCCACGTATAAATACCACAGCTCCGTATTGCCACCGAAATCCCGGATTAGTGAAGCTCTTTTTTTAGTATCAGGGCGCACATCAGTTGCTGGATGTGCTGGTCGTAAATAATCACCACGCTCGATCATGAAGCCATTGGTTATGCTAAGAACTTTTAAGCCGCACTTTTTTTCCCGGACCATCGTTACGACAGCCGTACCAATGGTGACATCTTTGTTATTGACCGACCGTACGATTACATATTTGTTTTTGGATTGAACACCCTGCGCTTTTCCCTGATTGGCAATAATAAAATTTTTCTTCGCTGCCAGAACACGTAAATCTGCCGTGTATCCGATATTTATAACTGACAATATAAAAAGCGCAATGAATGAAACGACACGAATAAGTGAGTTCATGAGCTTACCCTTGCGGAAAATTCCACACTTCGGAAATAACTGATACACTTCCCGAAGCTAATTTCTCCCCCTGAAAATAAAGATACAAGTAATCATACTGAAAATCCCGTATCTTTATACTAACAACCTATGCCATTTGCGTAATACAATCTAGATTTGTTAGTATAATACAATCTTCATGCCAATATTCCAGCTTTCATATTATCCCGATTGATCGTAACAAATAAATTCCCAGGGCAAGAGTGAAAATAGAACCAAGTGTGGAAATTAAAACAATATTCGCCGCTAGCTCACGATTTCCGCCCATCGCCTCGGCCATAATATAACTGGCAATAGCTGTTGGGGCACCGTATAAAATAAATAAAATTCCTAGCGCTTCACCTGTAACTCCTAATCGCCAGGAAAACCACGTAAGCGTTGTCGGTAGAATTACAATTTTGATAATTGTGGCAGCCAAAGCACGCGAAAATTCTGCTTTAATTTTGTGAAAATCCAGTGATGCACCTATGCCCACCAATGCCAGTGGTAACGTAACACCAGCCAGATAATCCAGGCTGGTCATCATCACCTTAGGTGCACCGACTTTAAGCAGCGACCAGGGCACAGAAACAAGCGCAGCAATAATGAGCGGATTCGTCAGGATATCAAACATTATCTTTTTTACGGGAATATTCCGTTCGCTATTAAGTGGTACCGTGAGTGCAATTACCGCAAGAACATTATACAGTGGCATGGCAAATGCAAGCAGTATTGCTGCGTTGGACATTAAATCGCTGCCAAATAAATTGTAGATAATTGCAAAACCAATGATTGCAAAATTTCCTCTGTATGAACCTTGAATAAAAACACCCCGATCGCGGCCGTCATGCGTGAAGAAAATTGAGACAATCCACACAAACGCATATGAGATTAAAGTGGCAACAATTCCCACAACAACCTGACGACTATTAAAAGTTTGATAGAAATCAGTGCGGACCAAACTGGTAAAAATGAGGGCAGGCAACGTAACCGTAAACACAAATCGCGATGCCATTCGGCTAAATTGAGCGTCGATTATATTCCAGCGCCGAATCCAATAGCCTAAAAAAACAATCAGAAATACCGGCGCAACATTATTCAAACTAAAAATGAGATTTTCCATCCGGGAATATATGGATGCAAGGTAATAATTGCAAGCGTTTTTTTGCAGAATATCAAATGGAGAAAAATTTTAGTGTGAAAGAGGACGTGCCGTTGACTAAATAGTGAAAATCAAGCTGAGAACTTATAATGAAGGTTTCGATGATTAGGTAAGAGTTCCAATAGTATGCCATTCGGCCTATTATGCATTTATTTTTAGCCGGCCATCAGCACGTACCATAGTTTTTCCAGCCCTGCCTGTTAAAACGAATGAAGATATCATTTTTGTCATTTCCGCTGCCTGATTTGACATTGTCTTGGCAATACTGGCAAACTCCTCGGAATTTGCAGCATTTTTCATGGTTACCTGACTAATTTCATCCAGCGCTGAATTAATTTCTTCAATCCCAAATGTTTGTTGCTCTGAGGCTTGCGAAATCGAATCCATAACTTGATGTACAGCATTTACCTGTTGAATAATTTTATCCAGGTTCACCAAAACTTCATTGTTCACGACAACACTTTCTTCAGCAGTTTGGACAGAACCATCGATCAAATGGGCAGTATTTTTAGCGGCTTCAGCGCTTCTCATAGCGAGGTTTCTCACTTCATCAGCTACAACAGCAAAGCCTTTTCCCGCTTCCCCGGCACGCGCAGCTTCAACTGCTGCATTGAGCGCAAGCAAGTTCGTTTGAAAGGCAATTTCATCAATTGTGCGAATTACTTTACTGGTTTCATCGGCCGATTGCTTCATATTAGTAATTACTTCGGACATATGTTGCATGCTCGCCTTGCCCTCCAATACACTCGTGCGGGCAATTTCTGTCAATTCCTTAGCAGCATGCGTATTTTGTGTATTTTGCCGAGTGGCTGCTGCCAATTCCGATAGACGTTGTGTTATTTTGTCCAATGACCCTGCCTGTTCAGAGGTAGTATTAGCCAGTCCATCACTGCCTTGATGAATTTGACCGGAGGCCATATTAACGTGGCCGACACTCGTCTGCACCTGTTGCAATGCACGATCAATATTTTCAATTGCCATATTAAAATTATTCTGGAGCCGAGAAAACTCACCATGATATCCCTGAGTCATCCGTGCATTCAATCTGCGTTCCGATACTTTAGTAAGCGCATTCATTGCCTCATTTATTGGATCGATAAATACATCTAACATCTCGTTAATGCCTTTAACAATTTCACCAAAAGCACCACGGTGCCGATTCACGTCCACTCGCTGACTCAAATCACCGCGAGCGCCGGCATTGACCAATAATGTTACATCATCAATCATGGCCTGAATGTTCGATTTCATTGTTATCATTGTCTTGGCCAATAAATCAGATTCCGATGCCAGGTGAATATTTGTTTTCAGGTGCCCATTTGCTATCTGCTCAACCGCTATCACTTTATTTATCAGAGATTCACTCATCTCGCGAAAAGCAATCGAGAGTTTATTCAATTCATTGATATTTTGAAGTTCAACTTCTGCAGTGAAATCACCTTGAGTAATGCGTTTGGTCGCTTCGAATAAGTGATTCAGTGGCTTTATCAGCATGCGACTCATAATGTATATCGAAATTACGGTGATCGGAATTGCTGGCATAAAAGAAAGTGCCATGTTTTTGAAATTTATTTCGACATGCCCTAATATGACACCATTCACAAAAATTAAAATTAACGTTGGGACAAAAATAGCCATGATTCGAAACATCATCCCCTTACCCGCTAAATAGCGAGTTGCGTAAATAACAACAATACCAAACGGGATAGCCGTTACAATTACGATAAATGCATTATGAATAATTTCTGACATTGATACCCCAAAGTTTGTTGCTGCTGACAAGCGTCACCTGTATTTATGACATGAAACGTTATTATTTAATGTCGGTTGATTTCATGAATTAGTTAATGAATAACTATCAATTCATATTTTTCTGTTCATTTATACAGTTCATAGAAAGTTATACTATTCAATTTCAAATATACGCACCTTTGGTTGCATTGGAATTCTTACTTTTGAAAACATGCGCATATAAATCCCCGGGATAGGTTAATAATTATATTGACTTTTCAATTTTTTTAATATATTTTATGTATGCTTTATCTGTGCACAATCAAATCCAATTTTCATAATTTTAAGGAGTGAATCATGGTTGAATGTGTAGAGTGCGGAGCAAACATAGAATTGGACGACGACAGCATTCTTGGCGATTTGATTATCTGTGAAGAATGCGGCTGTGAAATGGAAGTCACCGGAGTTGATCCGTTCACTGTTGCCGAAGCTCCGCAGGAAGATGAAGACTGGGATGATATTTAGTCCCGGCATTTTAATTCGACATTTGGCTGCAACATATTCGTATTGCTTGCAGATTCACGGGCGTAATGAGCGGACTCACATACAATATGAAAACATATTTTTTTAGAAGATTATAACGTCACTGCAAGTACGGTAAAATCCGCTTTCAAAATTTAAGCAGCAATTTGGAAATAACGCTATCCGGAGGAGCATGCCAGCCGAGATCAATATAATTTTTATCGTAAAAGTGCTGGAATGCTCAATTATTGGAGCCGTATGTGGATTCCTGTTGCTGGTGATACATTCGTTTATTAAAGAACGGCAAATTAAGGCAATGCTCGGGGTAACGGTATTGCTATTCATTGCAATCTCCGGGTTCGGCTTCATTGTTTATTCCACCGTTTCTGTTCATTTCATCACCGTGTTCGGTTTTATGGTGTTTCTATTTGTAGCAATAGCCATTACGCTCCCATTCGCCCCAGGTGCACACAATTATGTTGTTGGAGAACAATCACGTGTTGATGAGCGTGATGCATTGTTTCATCGATTTTATCGATTGCAGCCTGATACTCCAGAATTTTTGCAATACTATCATGATCATCCTGAAATCAGGGATATCGATGCAGCAATTCGTAAATTACCAGCACTGACAGAACCCGGTAGCCGCAGTTACAACCCCGTGGATTCACCGATGATGGCTTCTATAATGGATGTTGTTAATTCCATTACGCGTGATATCGATTGGCCGCCATCGACATCAAACATCAAGCCTTTTAATTTGTCTCCAAAAGACGCATCTCAGCGAATAAAAGCATTTGCCCGTTATCTGGGAGCCGATTTGGTTGGTACCACAAAACTAAATCCGGCGTACATTTACAGCCATATCGGACGTGCCCCGGGAGAATGGGGTGCCGCAATACATTTGCCCCATACACACGCAATCGCTATTGCGGTGGAAATGCGTTCGGACATGCTGGCTTACGCGCCCGCGATACCCGCCACAATTGAGACCTCCGATACCTATTTTACGACCGCAAAAATTGCAATGGTATTAGCTAAATACATATCTATGCTTGGTTACGAAGCCCGCGCCCATGTGGATGGCAATTATCGAGTAATGTGTGTGCCAATCGCCGTGGATGCCGGACTTGGCGAACCTGGTCGATTGGGATTGTTAATCACGCCACAATTTGGTCCACGGGTTCGGCTATCAATTGTAACCACCAATTTGGAACTCACACAAGATAGACCGATTTCATTCGGTGTGCAGCACTTTTGCTCGATCTGTAAAAAATGCGCGGATAATTGTCCTGGTAATGCCATCGCACGGCACGAGCCAACGGTTGTCCGGGGTGTTCGTAAATGGGTATCACAGCAGGAGGCTTGTTATCGGTTCTGGAGAAAGCAGGGTACGGATTGTGGAGTTTGCATTCGGGTATGCCCGTATGCACATTCGTCATTACCTATGCATCGAATAATGCGGTGGCTTGTTAACCGAAATAGTTTTGCACGCCGATTTGCGCTATTGGGAGAAAACGTCGTTTATGGACGTCGGCACCGTGCAAACACGGCAAATTCGGATTGGTTAACCACCTGGAAACGCAGTTGATATTTTTTCAAAAACAATAAAGGCAAGCGCCTTTCGACACCTGCCTTTACTGGTTATTCATCTGGGTCTTCTTGGAAGGAAGTTTATTTGTTACGTTTACGACGTAAACGCGTACTTACGGCAAATCCTAACAGGCCGAGACCGAGCATTAATACGGTAGATGGTTCGGGGACAACCTGAACTGTTAATAGACTCTCCTGCCACTCACTATTTTCATCATTTCTCCAGCGCACCATTCCAGTCGCAAATGTTTGATACTCAAATAACATATCACGTAAAGCATCAATATCAGCTTGATTGGTTTCATCGTATGCATTACCATGTGAATTGTATGGAAGCGCATCATCATCTGTGGCCCACCAGGCAAATCCGAGTGAACCAATCACGCCACCACTGTATTCTTCCCAACTTGCAGGAGTAAGCCATCCAACATCTGATGCATCTAATGCCCAGCTACCATCAGCCAATGTTGTCCAATTTGTACCTCCCCAATCAATAATCCGCTTAACTTGAAAATTGCCCGTTAAGTTGGAAATCGTTGCACCTTCTAGCCAATATATCCAATGCAATCGCTTACCCAAGTCGCCAGTACTGTAAACAATTTCATCATAAGGATCCATGGTCAATGTGCCTGGGTAGGTACCGCTCCGCATATTGGAAAACGAACCAGCGACGACATCATTCTTTGTTTGTTGCCACCAGGGCTCCCAGTTAGGTGATCCATAGACATTTGGCGCAACATCTACATATAAACTTGTGACCTGCGCTTTTGAAATGGTCACTGTGCCAACCGTTAGAAAAAAAATTACTAGCAGAAGAAAAATTCGTTTCATAGATACACTCCTTTTACTTTAATTAGAATTTATAATACCATTACTCCCATTTAAACAATCTTTTTCGAGTTTTGACAATCCACATCCCAACTAAACCACATCCTACTAATAAAAATGTCCCAGGCTCCGGAATCGGCTGAACATAGAAATCCAGCGCTAACGAATAGAAATCATGTTCATGTTTCACCAACTTGATTGTATGATAATGTGCCGTTAAATAAAATCATAATTAAAAAAAAGCACTTTTCTATTATAGGCTGAGATATCAGGATTACTCTCATCAAAGTTCATACCAGCAAATAGATTGCATGATTTTTATCAAGTTAGGGACTGATTCACCGCCAATAGTACAATTGAACAATGTTTATGCATCCATCAATTTCCAGGTCATATTTCTATCATGCTGATTTTTAAGGAATCATATTGTTTGATTCACCGACAATTCCTTGTGACTAATGAACATTTATCTGGGGCCCAGCCCGATGTTAATAATCATTAATTATCGTGGCGAAATAACAATAAATCGGATACGCGAGTATTATATATTGAAATTTTGATTTGCAATTTCATGATGATACAATATTATTGGAAATCCGGATATCAATGCTTGCCAGCCGGAGAAATCAAAAAAAAACTCCTGCTAAATTAGACAGGAGTTTTAAATAATGATATTTTAGAGTGACTTTTTAGAAATCATCAAATAGCGTTTTATCATCTGAAAAGTCATCACCATAAGATGATTTGGGCATACCATGAGCATTCACGGCGAATCCACTTAATTGCGGTTTCTTTAAAGCCGTGTCGCTCATTGAAATCTTAAAGCTTCCCACCAACTGTTGCATTTCTTCCGCTTGACTGGAAAGTTCTTCGGCAGTACTGGCAGACTCTTCCGAGCTGGCAGCATTCGATTGCGTTATTTGATTTAACTGATCAACCGCTGCATTCACCTGATTAATTGCCCGCGATTGTTGCTCGGATGCATTGGTAATTTCATCCATAACTTCATTGACTTTCTTCACTTGACGATTTATTTCATCAAGATTTTTGAATACTTCATTATTCATCGACACGCCTTCCTCAGCGCTTTCAATGGAATTTGCAATTAATGAGGCAGTGTTCCGGGCTGCTTCCGCACTACGCATGGCAAGATTGCGCACTTCTTCGGCGACGACGGCAAAGCCTTTGCCTGCCTCACCGGCACGCGCTGCCTCAACCGCCGCATTCAATGCCAGTAAATTTGTCTGAAAGGCGATGTCATCAATAGTCTTAATTACTTTCGATGTTTCATCCGATGATGTTTTTATCTTCTCCACGACTTCCGATAATTTCTTCATGCTTTTCATACCCTGTTCGGATATTCGGTACGCCTCGCCAGACATTCCCCGTACTTCCTGAGTACTGGTTGTGTTACTTCTGGTCATTTGGGCAACTTCTTTCATGCTGCCGGAAATTTCTTCCAATGTACTTGCCTGTTCCGATGCTCCCTGAGCAAGCGCCTGACTACCGCTGCTAATTTGCTCGGCAGCGGAATTCACTTGAGTTGTCGCGGATATAACCTGGCCTAACGCCTGATCCAAATTAGCAACTGCCTTATTCAAGGAATCTTTAATTTGTCGATAATCCCCATGATACTCGCCATTCATCCGAGTACGGAGATTTCGATCCGCCACGTCCTCCAATACATGCGAGGCTTCCTGCAAGGGTTTAACAACTGAATCGAGCGTACTATTAATTCCTTCAACAATTCGTCGGAAATCACCCTGTTGATTATCACTTCGTGCCCGTTGCTTCAGTTGCCCGTTTACTGCTGCATCCGCCAACAGTTTAACCTCCTGCACCATATTACTGATATTATCTTTCATGGATTGCATTGCTTTTCCCAGTTCATCATCTTCCGAAGCGACCTCGATATTAACATTCAGATTGCCTCGCGCAATTTCGGTAGCAGCGTTTGATTTGGAAAGTAGTGCCTCAACCATGCGGTGAAATGCTTGCGCCAATCTGCCAATTTCGTCCCGCCCTTGCAAACGAATGGTAGAGCGTAAGTTTCCAGTTGCGATTTCATCCGCTATATTTGTTATTTCTTCAACTGGTTTGGTAATTAATTTAGCCAAATATATAGCAATTGCCAATCCTGCTAATATTGCTAGAATACTTGAAAAAATAACACTCGTAACAGCTCGATTATTCGAACGTTGTAATATAGGTCCGAGTGCATCTTGTTCATCTTTTATTGATAGTTTGACTTGTTCGATACCATCAGCGAACTCTGTTCCGTATTTAAAAAGAGTCCCGTCAACAATTTCATTGCGTGCATAAATTGTATTAACAAGTTTTTCAAACTCATTAGTATAAATATTACCTGCCTCCCGAACATGGACTAGTTTTGTATTCCATTCATCATTTGACAAGGCATTTTCAAGCGAGACCAATGTCTCCTTGAATTGTTTTAATTCATTGCGTGCTTGTTCTGCATCATTGTTACTATTCGAGTCTAAAAATTTTGCCATTGATAAGCGTGCTAAAAGTAGATGACGCATCGCGACAGCAGTTCGGAAAGTCACAACTGCGTTGCGAGCTTTTTCCGCTGAAACCATGATGTCTGTCAAGTTTTGTTCCATCAAAGGTCCCTTGACATTTAGCACTTTGTTTAAAATTCGATTTCGCTCTGTTATATAATCAACAACCTTGTCAAAGCCGTCATGATAAGATAACAGGTGATTATTTATCTCTTCAATCATCTTTGCACGATCAGGATTTTTTATCGACTGTTGTGCTTGCTTTATAAATTCTGTAACCAATCCCCAATGATGCTCAAATTCATCCAGATCTTCCTGATGATCATGTTGCAAATACATATCAACAGCAATTTCTGCTGACAGCATGTTTGCCTGCAAGCGTCCGGCCAAATTTGTGTCACGAGCTAATTCACGATAGTCTTTAAATCCATCCGATGCGCTTTTTAATGCATTAATACTCCAAATCGAAGCGATGGCACAAATCGCTAAAACACTGACAAATCCGGCTATGATTTTTGTACGTAATTTAAAATCTTTCAACATCGATAACCTCCTTAAATCAATACAGCTTATTTTGATTTATTGAACATCATATTATAATCCATTCTTGAAATTATATTTCTTCTAAGACGATTATAGGATAGTTTGAGAGCTGGGGAAATATGACGGTGTTTATTATCACAAATCGATTTTTGCATAATCATTCGTTACTTTAATAACAAAATATCGTCTGGATCGAGAGAAACTTTATTCATTTTCAGTATCTAACGAGACGAATATATTGAACCATAAAAATAAGCCTAAAAATGTCCTATATCCCTTTATTTATTTCGGGATATAGGCTTAAAAGTTCTGAAAAAAAACTTGACATCGTCAAATAATTTTTGTATATTTCCACATTCTGAACTAAACTCTTAACATATTGATCGATTATAAGTTGTATCGGGTTATCATGGAATTCATTGGGATAAACCGAGTTATTTTCGTAAATTAATGTAAACGAATTCTCTCTGGTAATTTCAGCGGTATCTCACTTCCTTTCTGCACAGCAACAGACACACTTATGGTTATAGAGTTCGTTTAATGGAGATTTTATATGGCTGGTCAATACTTACCCGTTTTATTACTCGTTATCATCGCATCATTTACGGTTGGTTTAATTCTCCTGTTAAATGCTCTACTTGGCCCCAAAGCAAAACAACGAAACGACTTTCCATCCAAATATACGCCGTTTGAATGCGGTTCGGACATGCTTGAAGACAATAATAAACGCGTTAGCATTCGATTTTATCTAATTGCGCTATTATTTATCTTATTTGATTTGGAAGGCATTCTGCTCTATCCCTGGGCTGTCGTCGCCCGCTCGATTGGAACAGTTGCCTATATTGAAATTCTGATATTCATATTCTTTTTAGCCGTCGCGTTTATTTATGCCTGGCGTCGTAATGCATTGGAATGGCGTTAACAAATAAAATATCATACATCAATCGTGTCAAATTTCTACAAAATTTCTAATCTTCATACTAAATAATGACAAGATTTTTCTATACTTTTTGCATTCTTATATTTACTTTTTGATTTTTCCCTGGAGTTCCTATGCCTGAATATACACTACCTGATAACATTATCACAACCAAACTGGATCAGTTTATTGGCTGGGCGCGCAGCTATTCGCTGTGGCAATATGTGTTCGGCACGGCTTGTTGTGCAATGGAATTTATGTCGGTAAGTGCATCACATTACGATACCGACCGGTTCGGCGCTGCCATGCCGCGTTACTCACCACGTCAAGCGGATATGCTGATGATTGTTGGCACAATTACGCATAAGCAAGCACCGGTATTGCGACGGATTTGGGAGCAAATGAGTGATCCTAAATACGTTATCGCTGTTGGCGCTTGTGCTGTTAGTGGAGGCTTTTATCGAAATTATGCGACCGTACAGGGTGCCGATCGAATTATTCCCGTGGATGTTTATGTGCCGGGCTGCCCGCCACGACCGGAAATGATTCTCGATGGCATTATGGCATTGCAGGACAAAATTAGAAAAACCAAGCAAGTTCTATAAATTGATGAAACTATAATTACAAATTCATTCTCTAATTATTCAAAATTAAACATTGCTTCAAAAACAGGACATTACATGCAACAATATTGGCTTTTAAAGGACGATCTACCCGATATATTCCAACAATTTCCCGCTATATCCTATAATGAGGAATTCGGACAGGGAACTTTTCGAATTGCGGCCACAGACCTGGGCAAAATTTTTGATTTCCTGAAAACCCACAAGAGCTATCCTATGGACATGTTAACGGATATCACTGCCGTTGACTATCTATCCGGCGATTATGCTGAACGTCCCAATCTCACTGGCCGGGAAGAAGACTTGTATTCAGAATCGCGATACGATCTCGTTTATCATTTCTACAGCGTAAGCAAAAATAAACGCATCCGCATTATAGCCAGTTGTGGTGGAGAAAATCCGGCGGTTATTAGCAGCTACAAATGGTGGCAAGCCGCCCACTTTTTGGAACGCGAAGTTTGGGACATGTTTGGCATCAAATTCGAAAATCATCCTGATTTGCGCCGTGTATTGTTGTATGAAGAATTTGAAGGTCATCCGTTACGGAAAGATTATCCCACAATGGGCGAGCAACCCAGAATTCCATTACGTAATCCGGAGCACGATAATGCCTGAGCAAACCATTCCTGCTACATATAAAATTGAAGAAGTAAAAAAACGCCGCGAAATTCTCGAGCTGCCCATTGCCGGTCCCGGTGATCAGCCAATAAAAGTAAATATAGGCCCGTCACACCCGGCAATGCATGGTACAATTAAAATGATTGCAGAGCTTGTAGGCGAAAGCATCGTAAACATCGATGTCGAGCCGGGATTCCTCCATCGTGGATTCGAAAAGATGATGGAAGATCACAACTACGTGACCGCGCTTCCATACACTGACCGCCTCAATTATGTATCGGCGATGATCAACAATTTCGGATATGCCGAAACAATCGAGAAGCTGTTCGGAATTGAAGTGACAGAGCGCTGCGCATGGCTACGCACGCTGTTCGCAGAGCTATCGCGCGTCACAGACCACTACACATGTCAGGCAGCAATCTGTAGTGAAATTGGCGCAATGACACCCTTCCTGTATTTAATGCAAGCCAGGGATTATATTTGGGAACATCTGAATTGGGCCAGCGGCGCCCGTCAAACATACAGCTACGCCCGCATTGGCGGACTCGCCCGCGATATACCCGATGGATGGCTCGGCAAATTGAAAGAAATTCTTGATAGCAATATTCCGTTATTAAAAGACATTCACGGTTTGATGGATCGCAACCGGATTTTCCTTGATCGTACTCAGGGTGTCGGTGAAATCAGCAAAGAAGACGCCATCAATGCCGGTATCACCGGTCCCTTCCTACGCTCCACAGGCATTGATTACGATGTGCGCAAAGCCATGCCGTATCACAAATACGCTGAGGTGGATTGGGAAGTCCCGGTTGGCAAATATGGCGACAATTACGACCGTTGGTTTGTTCGCATGCGGGAAATTGAAGAATCGCTAAAAATATGTTATCAGTGCATCGAACGCATTCCGAGCGGCCCGTTAAATGTAGATGCGTTTCAAGCGCACTTGCCGGACAAAGCTGAAGTGTATGATAATATCGAGGGCTTGATCAATCACTTTAAGATTATCATCGACGGACCGAAGCCGCCGAAAGGCTCGATCTACCACTGTGTTGAAGGTTCCAACGGTGAACTCGGTTTCTTCCTTGTGTCTGATGGCTCTGGTCATGCCTATCGTCTGCATGTTCGCGCTCCCAGCTTAATGATAATGGGACAATTGGACAAAATCATTATCGGGCATCAACTTGCTGACATAATTCCGATTTTCGGTACAGTGAATATGGTTGGTGGGGAATGTGATCGGTAAGTTTTGGAGCGAAAAATCAAACATGAAAATTGTGATGTAAAAGAGAATACAGATGAAATCTGAAACAACTTTAAAGACATTTGAAGATGCACTCAATCTCGCATTGGACGATCGAGCAGAATTGATTGAAAAGCTTATTTCAAGTTTGGATGATATCGAAGACAGTGCAAATTATGAGGCGGAATGGGCTGAGGAGGCTGAGGCAAGGCGTGCTGCATATTTACGAGGAGAGATGGAAACTTTTTCGGTTGAAGATGTGATGGAAGAGTATTACAACCGTGCAAAAAAAAAGTAACATTTATTGCATCTGCCAAATCAGACATTTTAAAAATTGCTGATTATTATAAAATCCATCGTTCAGGCTTGGATAACGAATTTGGTGAAGAATTTGAAAAAACCATAGATCGGATAATAAAACAGCCATTTGCCTGGCGTCTAATTTCTCAAAATACGCGACGTTGTAATATGATTCGTTTTCCATATGCAATAATTTATGAAGTAATAAATAGTCAAATTTTGATTTATGCAATCATGCATGAAAAGCAACATCCTGATTCCTGGAAATCACGGCAGAAAAAGTAATATTAGAACATAAGGTACAGTATGGAATTCACCCAATCCGAAAAAGATCAAATTAAACAATTACGAACACGTTACCCGGATGCTCGTTCGCTCACGCTTCCCATCATGTGGATGCTGCAAAAACGCGAAGGCTATATCTCAGACGAAGCCGTATATCTCATCGCTGAAGAACTGGCGATCCCCCCAATCTGGGTTGAAGAAGTGCGTTCCTGGTACACGATGTTTTCCACTGAAAAAGAAGGTAAATATGTTCTGGAAATTTGTAATAATATATCATGCGCCATGCTCGGCAGCCAGGAAATTATTGATTATATCAGTGAGAAATTAAACATCAAGGTGGGTGAAACCACAGCGGATGGGATGTTTACTTTGAAAACCGCTGAATGCCTGGGATCGTGCGGCACAGGTCCGATGATGCAGGTGGGTGATAATTATTATGAAATTTTAGACAAAGCTAAAGTCGATCAAATTTTGGAAGATTTGCGGAAAGGTAAGGAACACGAGCAACAGCCGCAAGAATTCCCTGAATATAAGTAGGGAGAACGGGGAACGGGGAAAAACGATCGGAGCTCGCTTTGAGTAGCGGTGTAAAAAGCTTTGAAGACTTGAATGTGGAAAGACGCTGTGCAATTGGCTGTTGATATTTATGAGTCCACTCTAAAGCGATGATGAGCTTCCCGCGCGTTTTTTGCGCGGGTTAGTTCAATCATTATTTAGGCTGCATCCCTTTCGCAGAGACGTTTCA
>JAFGDW010000311.1 GCA_016931935.1 Candidatus Zhuqueibacterota bacterium
TCCTGTGAATCCGTGAAATCCTGTCTAAAATATGTTTTAACATTTTCTGCCAAAAAATGTCAGAAAATAATTTCTCAGTTACTAATAGCATTGATTCATCATTCATTTCTCCCTGTTACAATCATTTAACTTGCCAATCCTGATTTATTTTGCTAAACTAGTTTTGCAATCGTGTTACAAATCGCCCGAACCACATCCCGGAGTAACAACTATGCGAAGAATAAAATATATTTATTGCCTAATTGCGGTACTTTTTGTTCTCCCCGTTGTCAGCTATGCTGAAACGCCGCTCTATCAATCACGGATATATGAACCTGTAGTCATTTTAGGTAGCCGCTTGCCGGATGCGTTGTCCATCCCGTTAGACGAACTTTTCATGTACAGATACAATGCGCAATCCCAATCGTGGTCAATGATGCCATTTCAGGTCGATGAACGGGTGTACGCGGAAGATCAGTTCATCCCTGGTGATCCCACCGCAAAACAGGACTTTTACTTCATTCCTGATGACGGATTACTCGATGATAACGACGAGCTGGTTTTTCTCATCCGCGATACGGGTGATAAAGCCAGGGCCAGCGACTGGATTGATAATGAAGAATCCAAAAATTATCCGCGAATCGAAATAACACTCCGTGATCCGCTTTATCCGGACATGTTGTCGTATGCTTATCTTTATCGTTCGTCTACGATTGATGAACCGATTCCATCACCATACCATTTTGATTTTGATCCAACCAATCATGTAATCGAAACGGACAATTTCCGTGTGCGATTTAACGAATCATCAGGCTTGATTGAAGACATCAGTGTTCTGCCGCCGTTTGGTACGGGCGTTGATTTTTTCGATACGCAAAAACTGCGATTTGTAGCCGTGCTGGACTTCGGTATAATTAACATTGCCATTGGCAAAAACGGAACGCCGGCAGCGAATGAACGCGATAATCTGTACATGTATGATGATTATGTGGAATACACACAGCATCCAGTGGTGCGGCTGATTCGGCAGGTGCGTGAGGCCGTCCGGTTTGGCGACTTCGTGCTTGACGCCGGGGCTTTTTATGTGCGAACAATTTTTTACCCGTTTTCCGGGACAGTATCCGGTGGGGCGACACTCGATCCGGATCAGTTGAAGGAGGAATTCCACACATCCGAAGATATTTATGTGGATATGGATTTATTGCGCCAGTCGTGGGATTTCAATAACGACGCGATTGGCATGCGCTTCCACAATCAATATAATCAGGACATTCTCATCGATGGCCAGCCGGACGAAGTCAATACCCGGATGGATGTACCGATCCAATCATGGATGCTTTCGACCGGTGATCCGGGATCGTTTTTCAGTTATGTAGAATTTCAGGATACAGCATGGCAGGACATCCGGCTATATTATCATGACGATCTCAGAGGCGGGCAAGACGATCCCACACAAATCGATGGCGGCGACACAGGTGATACGTTATCCTACGGTGATCAGGGGATTGTTTTTTACACGTCAAACCAGAATAAGATTGATTTGCGGCTGGGAGTCACTGCCTATTTTCTCCCTGCCAATTTAAGTCATAGCGATGGCGTGCAACTTGCCGGCTGGGTAGAGCATCCCGCCCATGTTTCATCACAACAAAATGAGTACACAACCGATGTTGTACGTGGCAGACTATCCGCGAATCCGGAAACGATTCATATGCTTCATGCCTATCCAAATCCATTTAATCCGGAGACACATATTACGCTGGATGTAGCCAAGGAATCATCTGTTTCACTCGATATTTATAATATTCGCGGTCGCCATATTTGTCGATTGCTTGACAGGCAAATTTCAGATTCACCCGTAACCGTTCAGTGGAATGGAACGGATTCACAACATCATTCTGTAAGCGCCGGCATTTATATACTGGTCGCACATACAAATGATGAACGGCTGGTTCGCAAAGTTACGTTGTTACCCTAGTCCATATCATAAATTTGAGTTGGGTTACAAACCAGGTTTCTCAGAGCAACCAGGTCTGTGGGAAGTCAATTTAGGTAGCTCTCAAGACACTTGAAATGTGGTTTTAAGTATGATCAGTAATCAGATGAAGATAATTGGGTGTCATTCCCCGGGAAAACACCGGGACTGTAAGCCGGTTTCCACCGTTTTTTGGCAAAATACCGGAATCTACTTTATCCAAACATAGGTATTAATGAGATTCCGGCCCACAGGACTTCCCTGAGAAACGGGTCGCATTCCTTCCCCAGAAAACGCGGAATCCAGTCGTAGATGCGCCGTGGCATGCCGGAATGACAGCACGGCTGAATGAATATCAATTTAGAATTGTAAACGCTGTAGTTACTAATAATATCATTTCATTTTCTTGAAAATTCCTCATATGAAAATAAAACCCAAAACGACATATATCACTCGCCATGTCATCCTGTTTTTTATTGTGGCGATGTCTTCACTAACCTGCAATATCGATCACGGGATTGCCCCACTTGATGGCACTCTCATTGCGACCGTTCATTTTCGCGGTGAGCCGCCTGCCAACACGCAAGGCATTTACCTGACCGTCGCGCCAATATTTCCGCCGCATGCAATTAATGAATTGCATCACAGTCCCAACAGCTTGCCAATTGATCAGGATTCGGTGACGATTGAACTGAACTTGCCCATGGGTTCATATCAGGCGATCAGTTTGTGGTGGTACAATACCGAGACAAAATCCAATCTGGCAGACGTGTTATCGCTGCCCTTAGACCCCACAAACAGTTTGCGTCCGCTGGGATTTGAGTTGACACCATCCAGCCCCACGTACACAATCGATTTGTACGCCAACTGGGATAAAATTAATCGTGACGCAGCAATTGAGGGAACCATCTACTTCAACGGACCGTTTCCCGAAAACACATTGGCGACGGCGATCGCTGCATTTCAGTACGAGCCGAAAGAAGACGTACAATACCTCATATACTTAAAATCAATGGATTTTAGCATCGATTCATCCCCATACAAATATCGGCTGCCAGTCCGACATGGCGATGTTAATTACCTCGCTGTCTACTGGCTTCCAGAACGCGCCAATCTTACGGATTTTCGCACGCTTGGTGTTTATAACAACTCTTCCCTGCCGAATCAGCCCACACGAATCCGGCTGAATGAAAATCAGATCATTTCCGGAATTGATATTCATGCGGATTGGTCGAAAGCGGAACCGTAATATGTATCGAAGTCCTGCGAACGATCTCATCATTTATCTCTTCTTACTATATTTCTCTGCTGGGATCAACAACGGTCTGGCAGCAACCATCAAGGGACAAGTGCTTAATCAAAAAGATGGTTCACCGTTAATCGGTGTAAACGTCCAATTGCTCGGTACATTGCTGGGAAGCAGCACACATCGCGATGGTTTCTTTTTCATTCGCAATGTTCCGCCCGGCCAGCATCGATTGCTGATTTCAATGATGGGATTTCAGTCGGAAACCCGGCAGGTCAGTATTCTTACCAATAGCGAGTATCTGCTTACCATTAAAATGCACGAAGCGCCGATCCTGTTTGATCCCGTGGTCGTTTCCGCCAGCAAATCGCGCCAGCGTCTTGATCGTGCACCGGTTTCAATGTCGGTCATCACCGTGCGGGACATAATACAGCGGCAGCCATCTGATTTAATCGAAGCATTGGAAACGGCGCCTGGTATTCATTTCGTGGGCAATCAAATAAATATTCGCGGTTCCACTGGATTTACTTTTGGAGTTGGCAATAAAGTGTTATTGCTGCTTGACGGAGTTCCGGTATATGCCAGCGACACGGGCGAGTTTAACTGGGATATGCTACCACCGCTGGATGTGGAACAGATTGAAGTGGTAAAAGGCGCAGGTTCAACCTTGTGGGGATCCACCGCTTTGGGTGGATTAATTAATATTATCACACGGGCGCCATCCAGGGAAGGCAACATTCAGTATGCAGTCAAATTCGGTCAATACGATCGGCCGTATTACAATAAATGGGAATGGACAGATCCGTATCGGTTATACTACACCCGGGAAGACCTCAGCATATCAAAGCAGTTCAAAGCCGTTGGTTTACGATTATCTGCCGGTCGTTACCATACAACCGGCTACACCCAGTTGGGGGACGCGCAGAAGTACAATCTCACATCCAGACTCGACATCAACCTTCCCCGAAATATAAAATGGATCATGTACACCGCCTTCAGCCATATTCATCGCGGCTTCTTCGTACAATGGAAAGGGCCGAACGATCCGTATGAAGTGGATGAATCGAATCTGCAAAATTATGCCCGGCTACATCAACTCAATGCCTATTCAAAAATTTACGTTCCGATTTCTCCACAGATCGGCGTGCAATTTCGGGCATCGTTCGTACGGACCCTAATGGGCAATCAATTTGGCGCAGGGGCTGATTTTAATCCGGCATATGGGCAGGGCGCTGAAATACAATCCGACTGGATTATGTCGCCGCAACACCATGTAACAATCGGCGTGCAGTATCAGCAGGATGCGGGCAGTACACAATATTTCGGTGATCATAAAGGGTATGCAATTGGCCCGTACATACAGGATGAATGGACGTTCACCAATCAATTGGAAATAACGCTTGGCTGTCGGTACGATCGATACCAGCTTGTGCACGGCCGCAGTGAATCGCTCGTGAGTCCACGATTGGGATTGAACTGGGAAATAGACCAGCGCACGCACGTTCGCGCGTCAGTTGGCAGCGGCTTCCGGGCAGCAACAATTGTGGAACGTTACCTTGAATTGAGCGTGATGAATTTCAAAATCATCGCCAATCCCGAATTGCACGCGGAAACGTGTTGGGCGTACGATCTCGGTATCCGTCATACTATAAATGATCAGGCGAACCTCGATATTTCATTATTCGATAATGAATACTATGATTTAATCGAAGCTAATATGGATTTAATTCGTGGCCAAATCCAATTCATCAACATTCCCCGCGCCCGAATTCAAGGCATAGAAACAACTTTCTCATTTCAACAATCGCTCGCACGATTACTTTCCGGATTGGTAACAGATGTAAAAATCAGCACCACAGCGATGCATCATGAAGAATTGCAATGGCACGATCCCCTGCCCTATCGCCCGAATGTGCTTACGACAATCAGCAACCGGATTCAATACAGCCGATTTCAGTTACAGACTGATTTCCGCTATGCTTCAAAAATAAATGAAGTTAAAATCTACCCGATAAATAAACGCGTCCCCATGAAATTCATCGACCTGCGGCTTTCGGTTGATATCATGAATCTGATATTTCACGCCGGAATTTCTAATCTGCTTAACTACAACTACGCCCCCATGGAAAGCAATTTAATGCCAATGCGAACTTTCACTCTGGGACTTCATGGCCGACTCCCCTGATAGCACGGCTGTTATCAAAAAAAATTATCGAAAATCCAAATTCCTATCAATTTCAAATTCCGCATATTTATATAGTAGGGGGTATAGTTGAATGGGGGTGAGCTCTACACTGTTCAGCACTACAATCCATTTCAATTCTGTTACAATTCACAATTAACAATATGAATTCATTCGAATAGCAAGATTTATCGAATCAACCCGAAGAAGGACGTCGGATTAATCCATGAATAAAGGTTTTGACGCATTTGACTTCTCTCTCCGAGAAACCAGTGAACAACCCCCGTTGCCCACCACACCACATTCTTCTTCCAATAATGGTGGTAATTCGTCGATAAAGCAGATAAACAAAGAACTTCAGTCGCAAATTCAACGGTATTATAATGAATATATCAGCAATCAGAAACATCAGGCTGAGCGACTTGAACTTGTCAAAAATGAACTTGAAAAAGAAATTAAAAAGCATTACGACGAAGCAATTACCAGCCAAAAGTATCACACCAAACGCATCGTTAATTTTGAAACGATGGTGTCCGAGGAACTTAAAATTGCTCGTGACAGCATTGCGACCATTGAACAGGATATTCTGCAGTTCAAGAACGAATTAGAAGCGTTTGTCAATAAAAATTCCAGCGCCGATATCGAGCAGCTTATGGCGCTGCAAAATGAACATGCCCAACAGTTCAAATTTGTAGAAGATGCGCTTGCTTCGATTCACTCTACTCTTGAGAAAATCGAGACATTTAAGGGACAGGTACGAAATTACCTGGAACAGAACGTTAAAAACGAAGTCACCAAACTTCAGGATGCATCCCGCCGTTTTGCACAAAAATTTTCCAGCGTGGATATTGCAATTTCCGCACTCAATTCATCGATTGAAGTGCTGAACCAATCCCAGAAAAAACTGGATCATCTGCTACAATCAAAATTAAAACCCAACCTGGAAAGCAGCGCACGCACTCAGGAAGTCACGAATCAACGATTTCAGGCGATTGATCGATCTCTCAATGAATTAAAGCAGTCACTCGATGATTTCCGTCGCTTTAAATCTGAAATTAAAGAGATGCTATCCAGCGATGTTCAGGTAGAAATGGTTGGCATCGCTGAATTGCAGGAAGAACATACGCGCTATATTTCGCAGTTGAATGAAGCTGTAAACAATCTTAATATAACCGTCAATAATCTCGGGAAGTTTAAGGATTCGGTCATTCAACATCTGCAAGGGCCTGTCCAGGATAGTCTGGACAATCTCAATGCATCGATTCAGTCTCAGGCTTCGCAACTGAAAACCTACGATCAGGCAATTGCAAATATTAAAGAGTTTATCCGGGATCAGGTCCAGGGCAATCTCGAACAGCTTAACTCATCAGCGCAATCTCAGGAACTGAAATTCAGGGCCATCGACCAGACAATTGCCAGTATTAAGGATTATGTTCAGGAACAATTAGCAAGTCATGTTGAGCATTTTGATTCATCAACAGCACAAGTGAATGAAGAACGATTCGATGCAATTGATGAAAAAGTATCCGGCCTGAAGCAATTTATTCATCAGGAAATTATTGCCAACATTAAACAATTACGTTCGTCAATGAAATCGCACGACGAACAATTTGATTCAATCGACCAGGCCATTGCCGATGTTCGAAATTTTGTCCAGAATATTGATGGCTTCAAAGCGCAAATAAAAGTCTACATGGATAATCGTTTCAATCAGGAAATGGAATCCATGCAAGAAAAACTGGTTCGCCACTTCAGCCATCTCGAAGAAGTGATTGTCAATTTGCAGGGTTCAGTCGAAAACCTGAGTGCATTCAGGGCGGAAACTGAAAAATTCCTGGATGAAGGCATACAAACTGATTTGCGTAATCTCTACAAGTTGAACAATAAAAATCTTAAAGACATCGAAAAAATCGAAGAGACCATTGCGCCGTTCAACACCACGATGAAAAAGATGCAGAAATTTAAGGAACGCATCGAAAATCTGGTCGAAGACAAATTACAAACGGAAATTAAGCATCTGTATGATCTCCAGAATGAGCAATTAAATAGTATTTCACAATTTAGTCAGGCATTACCGCGAATTCATTCGGTGATTGATGAATTTGAAGATTTAAAGCGCCAGTTGGAAACCAGGCCGATGCCATCACACCCAAAAGCAGAGACGGCTTCGGATGATTTAATCAGTGAATTGCGTGAAGATTTCGTTATTGATTCCCCTGCAACTCAATCGACACAATCTAGTCCAGATGTTGATATTACAGCGCTTGTCAAGGAATCTGTGGATGATATTCGGCATGATATGCAGGAAGATGTGACCAAATTACGCAAGCGAGTGGCAGATTTGGCCATCGATGTTGAAAATCGCCTGCGGTATTTTAGTGAACAACTTGCGAATCGCCCGGTTGAAGAAAATATGGATATCCCACCAATTGTGTCGACTCAACAAATTGTACCAATATCAAAACCGCAAATTCATTCGACGCTTCTTTCACCTGAGAATGAAGATTATGAAACTGTCCCCAAGGATGCAATTGTGGCATTCGCCCAACTTTATCGAAAACACAGTCGGGTGATTAAGGATTTTATCGACAACCAGAAAGCAAAAAATACCCGTTATGAAAATCAGTTTCGCTTACACGAAGATGATAATGAAAAACTGGTGAAAGATCTCAATAAAAAAGTGGATAAAAATTTACTTGTATCGTTGCTCATTAATGGTATTTTGTTTTTGGTAATGATCATGCATTTTCTGTTCGGATAATTATAGCATCTTATTTACTAATTGCAGAGCTGTTCCATATAATGCAACTCCAATTTGGTACTGAAATAAGACTACTATAAATAAATAAAAAAGAGTCGGAACAATTCCGACCCTTTTCCTGTTTATGACGATTTTATGTAAACACTATTAGAACAAACGGTACAATATCATAATCAGACATAAAATTATAAAACCACCAATAAGTCCCCATTGCTGAAGCTTCATTCGTTTTTCAATAACCCGAAATCGATCTTCGGATATTTCATCCCTGGCAGTCAATTGATGTTCGTAAAATGTAAATTTCTGCTGATGAACCTCAACAATTCGTTTGATACTTTCCGATTGCTTTCGAAATAGTTCCGCCAATTTTGCGACATTCGATTTGGTGATAATTTCAAATTTATCATTTTGTGCTAACGCTGGCTCTTTTAACGAGCCAAATTCAGTATCGGCAGAATCGTTGGTATTTTCATCCGTGCTATTGGATTCATTTACCACAGGTTCCATGGTCCGCGTTTCGGAAATCGATTCTGAAGGATTTAATTCGTTCTGTTCACTACTTGCATGACTTGTTTGAAATGCTTCAAATCGCGATTCCATCTCCTGAATTGCCCTGGAAACGCGTTCGCCCAACATTCGTAAACCATCCAACAATTCATTGCGTAACTGACGAGTGGTATTGTCCAGATCGTCTTTGCCAATGTGTTTAGCATCCGATTCGATTCCATTCAATCGTTGAGACACCTGCTTTAGCTCATCACGAATCGCCTCAATTTGACCAATCACATCTTCATTTTTCTTCTTTCCCCCACGCTCTAATTTTAACACATTTGATTTCTGAGACTGAGCCATACATTCTCCCCGGGTTGAATCACTATTAAAAGAACTCTATTGTCAGGCGGGGGCTGTATCATAAGTCATTTCAACTTTCATCCTGAGTAGCGAAGGATGATAACTTACAGTAAGACATGCTTCGACTTCGCTCAGCATGAAGCAGTCCTACTATTTACGACTTAAGATATAGTCCCGGGAAAAAATAATAGAAAAATCATTCTTCTCAGTGAAGCAATTTCCTGTTGTTTAATTTTTTTACAAATAAATTTACATACATCTAACATTAATAAACATGTGATATAATGTGTAATGTTTCCCAACACTTTCAACAGACAGTAATATAATTTTTTTTTTTGATTTTGTCAAACCTTTTTTCGGAGAAATACTTTCGATTGTCAGGATAAGCTAATCATCATCTACCATATTGAAATCCAATAAGCCATCAAAATAGTCCGCTGTGCAATTTTGCAGCGTATTATGCAATAAATTGCATTATTTAACTTTAAAAAAAATTTTTGTAATAAATTAACACCTTAAATTTTAAGTAATTATCTCATCACACAAATCAATGGTACATGAATTGCACTAATCATTGGTTCGATAATTTAGTAAACGAGCTGTACGTTTAGAATATGGACCTTCAGCTCCTCATTCTAGCAGCCTGTAAAGCTTATGAGTCATCTCCGCCTGATTTTAATTACGAATACATTTGAATTTAAAAACTAACTAACTTTTAACAGGCCTTATACGTAAGCTAATTTACCATGAAAATTTTATACAGATGTTTTTATGTTATCAGTATACTAAACTTAATTTATTCTCCCCAAAATGTGCTAAGCGAACAGACAATTTTGTTTGAACACCTAACACTTGAAGATGGGCTCAGCCAGGGAACCGTGCTTTCTATTGTGCAGGATCGATTTGGTTTTATGTGGTTTGGAACGTTGGATGGATTAAACCGCTACGATGGTTATTCATTCACCGTTTACAAAAACAGTGAAGCCGATCCCACAACCATTTCCGATGACTGGATAACCGCACTCTATATCGATCGAAATAATACGCTTTGGATAGGAACACTTGAAGGTGGGTTGAATATGTATAACATGAAATGCGACAATTTCAGAAGATTCCCACTTGAATTTTACTATAATACCTCGCGGAACACCGAAAAATTTGAGTCGAACATTCCGTTTTCATTCTCTTACTTGAACGATCGTAGTATATCTGCTATCTTCGAAGATAGCAAGGGGATTTTATGGATCGGGACGTTTGGTAACGGCATCTTTTGCTTCAACCGGAACGATGAAACCTTTTCGCATTTTCCATATAATTTTCAGGATAGAAATAATCAGACGTACAATATTCAAAGTATTACCGAGACACTCGATCAATCAAATAACCGAACAATGTGGTTCGGTACTTTTGGGGGCGGACTACTGAAATATAATGAAGAAACTGGTTTTCGAATTTTCAGTCATAAATCTGATAATCCTGCGGGCTTAATTCATAATCAAATCAATTTCCTGTATCCTGATACATCCTGTAATAAAACAATATTATGGATTGCCACGCTTGGCGGGCTGGATTGCATGGATATTGAAACGGAAAATTTTAGCCATTTTTACTCGAATCCAGCCGATCCCAACTCGCTTTTCGACAACCGAGTACTTTCAATTTTAAAGGATAAGTGTGATGCGCTCTGGATCGCTACCTATGATGGACTTGATCGGCTCGATTTAGCAACCAAAACCTTCTCCCATTACCGGCATCGACCAGCAAATTCTTATAGCATCAACAGCAATCAGGTGTTTTCTCTGTACCACGATCGATCGAATGTGATCTGGGTAGGGACTGATTTCGGCAATGGTGTGAACAAATTCGATAATTCTCAACAACAATTTATGTGTTATCGGAAAGATATCACAAACAAAAACAGCTTAAGTGATAATGTCATTTTATCTATTTTAAGAGATAGCAGAGGCCATTTGTGGCTGGGTACTATTCAGGGAGGCGTGACAGAAATCGACCGGCAAACGAATACATATATACAGTATTTGCATAATCCGGCTACTCAGAACAGTATTGCAGACAATCACGTTCGGGCAATTTACGAAGACCGATCCGGAATACTCTGGTTCGGCACCTTAAGCGGAGGTCTCGATGCCTATAACCGGGAGACACGGACGTTTCAGCATTATCAGCATGATCCGCACGATCCCAAAAGCTTGAGTGCCCGACAGGTGAGAACAATCCACGAAGATCGTGAGGGCATTCTGTGGATTGGAACATTTGGCGGCGGATTAAATAAATTCGATCGCGTTACGGAAACTTTTACACATTTTCGGCATGATCCCGACATCATCAACAGTCCCGGTGAAGATCGCATTTATTGTATCGCTGAAGATGACTCCGGTTATTTATGGATAGCGACCTTTGACGGTGGCTTTGATCGATTCGATAAAACGAATTCGACGTTTATCCACTACAAGCATGATCCGCACAATGTGAATAGTTTAAGCGATAATCGCGTGATGTCTATCCGCGTTGATCCCTACCGCGCGCACACGCTTTGGCTAGGCACGTTTGGGGGCGGCCTTAATCGATTCGACATGAAAAGTAAATCGTTCATTCGTTACACAATGGCAGAAGGTTTGCCCAATAATGTTGTTTACGGTATCTTGTTTGATAAAACAGGTGCTTTGTGGCTCAGCACGAACAATGGCATTGCCCATTTTAATTCGGAAACAATGACGTTTATTAATTATGGTGTTGCCGATGGTATTCAGGGAACCGAATTTAACGCAGGCGCCTACTATCAATGTTCATCGACAGGCGAAATGTTTTTTGGGGGGATTAACGGTTTTAACAGCTTTTTCCCGGATATGCTCCATACTGATCATACAGCGCCGGATATTCTGTTAACATCATTTAAAATTTTTGGCGAGGAAACGTTACTGGATGACGGACCGATATGGCAATGCCCACATGTGAATTTATCGTATAAAGAAAAAGTTTTGACATTTGAATTTTCAGTTGTCGATTATGCATTTTCTGCCAAAAACCAGTATGCTTATCAATTAAGCGGATTACACGATGACTGGATTCGCTGTGGTACCCACAGATCGGCAACATTTACCAATCTGGATCCCGGAGATTATACACTTCGCGTAAAAGGATGTAACAGCGATGGCGTTTGGAATGAGCAAGGCACAATGCTTATGTTAACCATACATCCACCTTTCTGGGAGACTTTCTGGTTTTACACAATATGCATTGCCACAATTGCAATGACGATCATTTTTCTTTATCGGCAACGATTACGTATAAATATTGAACGCCGCTTGGAAATGGAGCGAATTCGCATTGCCGAAAATGAACAGGTGCGCCGAACGCTGGCTGCCGATTTCCATGATGAATTGGGACAAAAACTGACACGCATAAGCTTGTTCAGTGAAATTTTACGCCGCAAGCTCATTAGCGATCACCACAATGATCTGGAATACGTTGATAAAATAAATCGAGCCGCTAAAGAATTGGCGTTGAGCACACGCGACTTTATATGGACCATCAATCCGTCACAGGATTCATTATACGATGTTGCACTCTACATCAAAGATTCAGGTGATGAATTGTTCGACCAAACCGGAATAGACTTCCGGGTAAATGGTATATCCAAGTCGTTTGAAGATCTAAAACTACCAATGACCTGGCGACGTCACGTTATTCTCATTTTTAAGGAAGCAATGCACAATGCCTTAAAACATGCAAATTGTCGCACCGTTACATTTTCGGTAGCCTTCGCGCATAATTTAATTCGAATAGAACTAGCTGATGACGGTCAAGGCGGGGCGAATAAACCATCAACCAACGGACAGGGCTTGCATAATATTCATAACCGGGCGCAAACACTCGGAGGTACAATCATAGTTCAATCGAGCAAATCGCAAGGCACGACGATTACATTTTCAGGGCAAATCCCCCAAAAGGGTCATTGAAAAAACGCGTTAATTCTCTTACCTTTTATGGAGAACCAAACATGGAAGACGGTATGATAACAGTTTCAATTATTGAAGACGATCAGGATATCCGGGAAAGTTTGGCATTACTTATTAATGGCACGCCCGGTTACATGTGCATCCATAGTTTTCGTGATTGTGAAACCGGTATTCCCTCTATATTCAATGATCCACCCGACGTTGTGTTGATGGACATCGGATTGCCGGGCATGTCCGGAATCGATGGAATTCGAAAGCTCAAGGAAAAACTTCAAAACATTGATATTCTTATGCTGACTGTTCACGGCGACAGTTCCATTGTTTTCGAGGCATTGTGCGCCGGCGCCTGCGGTTATCTAATAAAGGATACACAACCCGGTCGCCTGCTTGACGCAATCAAGGAAGTTCATAATGGTGGCGCTCCAATGAGTTCTCAAATTGCCCGTATGGTCGTAAATTCATTCAAGACCAAAGAACACACCGATTTGACCCAGCGGGAAACACAGGTTCTGAGTCAGCTTTGTAAGGGAAAAAGTTATCGTATGATCGCTGAGGCGCTTTTCATAAGTGAAGAAACTGTGAAACGACATATCAAAAACATCTACAAAAAACTTGAGGTCAAATCAAAATCCGAGGCCGTTGCAAAAGCGCTGAAGGAAAGACTGGTCCATCCCTGAGGCCTAAAACGGGCATCTCTGATTTCAATCCATATGCTTGATAAAAATTTGTTTTATTAATATAAACAAAGGGTGGGTGGACGAATAATTATTTACAAATATTGACCCATTTGGGTCATTAAATTATGTGTAACAGCGAGAA
>JAFGDW010000312.1 GCA_016931935.1 Candidatus Zhuqueibacterota bacterium
GTCTCTGCTAAAGGGATGCGGCCTAAATAATGATTGAACTAACCCGCGCAAAAAACGCGCGGGAAGCTCATCATCGCTTTAAATGAACTGATTTGCAATAAGAAGTTCCGGATGTGGAGCTTTATAATTCATGAATTTTACTACGTCTAAAAAGTGGTACCTGTGTATTAGAGACATGCGTGCTCCACCATGAGCTGTATTAAATGTATTTTTTAACCAGCACATCCAATTGATCGCGACGGATTTGCGGAATATGTTCGGGCGCAGTAAAAATGGCGTTTTCCAAAGCACTTGCACAGGCGCAATCCTGTTTTTTGGGGATTGTTGGCACAAGCTGCGTCAGTGCTGATTTTGTAATTTCGGTATTAGCCTGAAGATTTTCGACCAACATATCAATACTGACTGATTTTTCAGTTTCGTGCCAGACATCATAATCCGTGACATGAGCCATCGTTGCGTAGCACATTTCTGCCTCCCGGGCAAGAATTGCTTCGGGCATTGCGGTCATTCCGATCAGGTCAACTCCCCATTTGCGATAGATATTAGATTCCCCTTTACTCGAAAAACGCGGTCCCTCGATGGTTATTAATGTACCACCAAAATGCACATTTGCATCGGTCTTTTCCACTGCATTTAATAACAATCGGCTTAAAACCGGACAGAAAGGATCGGCAAAACCGATGTGCGCAACAATTCCCTCTCCGAAAAAAGTTCGCTGACGATTTCTCGTGAAATCAAAAATTTGGTCCGGGATGACAATATCACGCGGTGCATAATCTTCGCGCATACTTCCACAGGCGGAAATTGAAATGAGCCGTTTGACTCCAATTTTTTTTAAAGCAAATATATTCGCGCGATAGTTCACTTCCGATGGTAAAATACGGTGCCCTACACCATGGCGCGGAAGAAATGCAACCCGTACATCTTTTATTTTTCCAATAATAATACAATCCGATGGCGGACCAAAAGGTGTATCCACATTGACTTTTTTCACATCCGTGAGTTGCTCAATCTGGTACACCCCGCTGCCTCCGATAACTCCTATGGAAACTTTTTCCATATCCACCTCCTGTTTATTAGAATCCGCGGTGTAATCCATACGATCGTGCTTGTTGGACGACCGCCTGGAATTCATCCATTCGAATCGATCGATTTATAACTTTATCGGTTAGCGCCTTATCATACGGTTGATATTGTTGCATGATATTAATATAGGTATTCGTGGAAATTTCCTCAGCTATAAATTTCATAATTTCGTTACTGGCGGTAATATCACCGGGCATCACAAGATGTCGAACCATTAAGCCCTTCACAGCGACGCCCAGGTCATTCAATTGCAAATCACCCACCTGCCGATGCATTTCACGAATTACCGGTTTCCAAATATCGGAATAATCCGAAGCATTCAAATATACATGCCCACCTTGTCGTGTATTAAATTTCACATCCGGTAAATAAATATCCACCACACCGTCCAGCAATTGTAACACTTCCAGGGATTCATACCCACTACAATTAAACACCAGCGGAACATCCAGGCCATTTCGAACTGCGATAGAGAGCGCATCAACAATTTGAGGCACGTAATGAGTTGGCGAAACCAGATTAATATTATGACAATTTTGCCGCTGCAAATTCAACATCATATTTGCCAACTCTATCGTTGAATAGCTGCGCCCTTTGCCGTATTTACTTATATCGGCATTCTGACAGAATGAACAACGTAAATGACAATGAGTAAAAAAGATTGTCCCCGATCCATACTTACCTATCAACGGAGGCTCTTCACCAAAATGGGTGAAATAGCTGGCAATTTCAACTTCTGCGCCGGCGTTGCAATATCCTTTTTCATTATTTAAGCGGTTGATACCACAATTTCGAGGACAAAGCGAACAGGAGCCTAACATCGATTTTAAATCCGCAACTCGAAGACGTAATTCTATACTTTTATTAAGTTCAATATAGCCCGGTTGAAATTGTTGCATCTTTGCGTCTCATATTATCAGATGACAGAAACAATGTTTCGTTGTCATACCCAACGAAATCGATACGAGTTCCTTGAGTAATATTTCGCCTGAATTTCTAAATTGTGTTTAATAGACAAAAAAGATCAACTCGGATTCAAACCCATTTAAAATTGATGCATCTTTGGTAAAATCTATTTAGTGTTTGAACCAAAAGTCCAGATTTCTTCACTCTAAGCCCTTCCTCAATCTCAGGATATACTCCGTCGAAGGGTGATAACCCACTGTTCTTCCATCATGCTTCGACTCCGCTCAGCATAAAGACACTTGTTTTCGTTCAGACAATAATTAAACGAGAATGATCACTATTTGTAGGCACGCAATTAAGACATAGACTTTTGTTTTAGAAATTTAGGTTTCGTGCTAACTGATATTTCGAAGAAGCGATGCAGCGTATTCCGGAGGAACTGAATTAATTGGAAATCCGGCGCTGATTTCGAAACTTGAATAGGTTCTTAAACGAGGCATTAATTCAATATGCCAATGGAAATCGCGTTCAAGTGATTGCCAGTATCCGCGACGACGCCCTGCTTTTATATTCGGCCCTGAGTACAGCGCCATTATATAATCAGGTTCCTGCAATAATTTGTAAACTCTGATCAACACTTCTTTTGTAAGATTGGCCAATGCCCGATATTCGGATGTTAATTCATAAAAGGCTTCGTGTTTACGCGGAAGAATCCACACTTCAAACGGACGCCGTGATGCAAAAGGGGCCAAAGCAATGAACTTTTCATCTTCAAGAATTATTCGCTCCTGATCGCTCAATTCCTGATTGATAATATCACAGAAGATACATCTTTCTTTGAACTGAAAGTAATCCCGCGCGTTTACAAGTTTATCTTTCACGCGTTTGGGGGTAATTGGCGTTCCGATAATAAATGAGTAGGAATGATTTGTCGTAAGTCCGACTGCTTCACCATAATTTTTATGCACTAATATATAGCGCAGCCGGGCATCTTCTTTTAAATCCAGGATACGTTCTTTAAATGTCCAATAAATTTCTGCGATTTGATCTTCTGAAAGATCAACAAATGTTTCATTGTGCTTCGGTGTTTCGATCACTATTTCATGGGCGCCGATACCATCAAGAACATCGTACATCCCCATACCGCGATTATTTACTTCACCATAAATTTGAAGCACAGGCTTTTTATCCGGAATAACGCGAATCCGCCAGCCGGATTTATTCGGCCCGAAACCATCGTTCCGCAAGGCCATTATTTCCGGCGGTGTCATGTGTTCGTTTCCTTCACAAAATGGACAGTTCTCAACTGATTCTTCTTCGCGATGATTGGGCGATATAAGATCGCTAATGACCGGCTTATCTAGTGTAATAATTGTCCAGCGGCCGGATACGGGATCACGGCGCAACTGATTCATTGGCATGGAAACTCCTCTCACTACATATGGAAAACGCCATCGTTTTCACAATGGCGTTTTCGTATACTCTCTCATTTGGTCGGGTTACCTGACTATTCCGATTTCTCTTCGGTTGTTTCCTTTGCTGATGATTCATCGTTTGATGTGCTATTTTCTTCAACTTGTTCGTCGTCTTCTTCTTCACGATCTTTGCGTTCGAGCAAATTATCATTTTCGCGGATATTGCGTAAGACAATATAGGTCAGCGTTGTCGCTGCCTGGAATGTTGCCAGTCCATAGGACAATACAACGACGCCGAGTGCGAGCATCATTACTGTAAACAGAACGGCAGAAATATTAAGCACACTTGAGAGTTCGAGCTGTAAAAAGCTGTTTTCAAGATAAACCAGGCCAGTATAATCTCCCAGGGAACTCTGAATCCACGTACTCATTGCGCCAATCCAATTTTGTAACATGTACATTCCCTGTCCCACCAGATTGACATATTTATCACCAATAACGCCGACAAAAATAACGTCTACAAGGAGAAATGCTTTCTTTACAAAAAATGCAAAAATCAACATTCCCGCAAGCGCTAAAACACCGGATAATAATTCATACACAATCACTCGACAAGGTTGGCTCCAAACGAGAGAGAACGATTGAAAGACTGCTTCAAAAGCATCATCATCAGTAGTGGCAATAACTGCTGGTGAAATTAAAAGTGAAACGCCAAGAACTAAAATGAACAGTACAATAAGCAACCCGGCAAGAATCCAAACAACATAAAAAAGAGAAATACCTATTTCTCCGGCAAATGGAATTTTCCCGAGCAACCCGATAAATGCGCCTCCAGCAACAAACAAACCAATTAAAACAATAATTGCAACCGGAGCAAAAACAACGGCGCCTGCTTTTTTTATTGCAAATCGAAATGCTTCTTTCCATGTGTAAAAATAATTACCTTTTACAAGCATATATACTGCACGAGATACTGCCGTATTCGTTATTAAAATAACGACCACCAGAAATAACGCACCAATTCCGAACAGTATCCAGCTCAAGAAATTAGCATCATGGCCAGCCAGACATGGAAAAACACCCATTTGTTTCCACATATTGGACAGGGAATGACCACTTATAATTAAGCTTGCGTACGTCAACGCCAAGTACCCGATATAACCTAATGATGTTCCAATAAATTGAATGAGAATCCGTTGCATACTGAACGCCAGTCGATTGGCCCGGAAGATATCACGGATATCAAAGCTTAACGCCTTCATGTCCCCTCCATACGATAAAAGTTACAGGTTTAATATGTGGAATATATTAAAAAAAATTTTATTCTTTGTCAAGAAAAAGTTTTATCTAATTTCAGCTATTCGTTAAATAGTGAACCCAGCAATATTTTTCTACATATTTTTTGAGCATTTCATTTGAGAAATAACTCACCATTCATATATTGTAATTACATATCGGATTTGCTCAAATTATGGTACAAGGAATAAATAAACGACTATACGTAGCAAACTATAAACAATTGATTGAATTCATTTAACTCTGAATCCCAGTCGCTTCCATTAAAATACCTGCTTTATTCATTTTTTACCTTATATATACGAACCTGAATTATCCGATTTCGTTCCACTTTTTCAATAACAAATGTAATACTTTTATACTTTATTTCATCTTTTGGCTTTGGGAGTGAACCTGTTAGGTTTAAAATAAATCCGCCAAGGCTCTCGTAGGTCGTATCAGTAGGGAGTTCCAATTGCAAGTCTTCGTTTAATTCATCCAGATCTATTTTTGCGGCAGCTAATATTGAACCATCTTCAAGCGTACGATATAACGGCTTTTCATAATCATACTCATCCTGAATTTCCCCGACAATTTCCTCAATAATATCTTCAAGCGTAATCAGACCGGATGTGCCACCATATTCATCAACAACGATCGCCATATGATTTTTGCTGTGCTGAAAATCACGCAGCAATTCATCAATCATTTTGCTTTCAGGAATAAACATTGTCGGGCGAACTATCGATTTTAAATCAGGTTCGGCAGAGCTGTTCTGAATAAAAGGCAACAATTCTTTGGCATGAAGAATTCCCAAAATGTTGTCCACTTTTTCATCGTACACGGGGATGCGTGTGTGACCATTTGTTTTAATTGTATGAACAAGCTCATTAAATGGAATATTTTTTTCAACACACACGATATCTGTTCTGGGGACCATTATTTCCTTGACTGTTGTTTTGGTAAAATCAAAAATGGAATGGATCATTTTCTTTTCTTCTTCAATAAGTGCCCCTTTTTCTTTGCCAACTTCAAGCAGCATTTTCAGGTCATCTTTTGAAAGAAGCAGTTTTTCAGTCCGTGTTTTAATAAGTTTAGAAACGGCAAGCGGAAATTTTTCAAGCACAAAGGTGATGGGCATTAGGATGCTTTGTAAGACCTGAATCGGAACAGCCAATAATTTGGACAGCCAGATCGCATTTTTAACAGCAAAAACTTTGGGAGTAATTTCACTAACGATTAATAATACCAGCGTAACAACAACTACTTCAATTAAAATTCCCATTTGTTTGGAAAAATGGTATTGATGACTCAAATCGGCAGCCAATAATGCTGCAATCGCCGCGGCAGCAACATTCACAATTGTATTTCCGGTGAGAATCGTTATTAGCAATTTGCGGGGTTGATTTAAAAGCTTAAGTACACGATCGGCACTCTTTGAATTTTCATCCTTAAGGCGATTTCGATTTACTTTTGTCAGCGAGAAAAACGCTGTTTCTGAACCTGAAAAAAAAGCAGATAGTACCAATAACACAACAAATGATGTAATTTGCATCATCAAGTGAAAATCCACGACTTATTCTTCCTCCTTCTTAATTAGGTCCAGATAATAATCTTCACGCGCTGTCATTTGTTTTTTTGCACTGTCCGAGGTGTCATCATAACCGGTTAAATGCAAAACACCATGAACTACAATGCGGTTCAACTCGCGAAAAAACGATTCATGAAATTCGACGGACTGAACAGCAATTTGATCAATGTTAATATATATTTCCCCAACTAAAACAGGCGAATCATCGTCGCTTAGCGGAAACGAGATAACGTCCGTTGTCGTTGTTTTGTTTAAAAATTTCGTATTTAAATCTATGATATAAGGATGATCCGCAAACACGATTGTAATTTCGGCGTCTCCAACTTTTTCATTAATGAGAATTTTTTTTACAAGCCGCTGAATCGGAGGCGCTTTGATAGTCACTTTATGATGTGTGTTGTGAATTTGTATCTTTCGGTTCGCCATTCTTCACTTTCTTTTCTGCTGTATTTTTAGGAAAAAATTTCTCATCCTGATCCGGATATTCGATTCGTCCGTGAAATGTTCCCAGTAATATTGTTTGAAAACTTTCAATGATTCGGTGCAAATCGCGCAATGTGAGCGGACTATTTTCAAGCTCGAAATTTTGAAAACGCTCCAGTACAATTGATTTTACCAGCCCCTTTATTCGGCTGGCAGAAGGATCTTTTAAAGTGCGCGACGCCGCTTCCACAGCATCCGCAAGCATAACGATACCTGTTTCTTTTGTCTGCGGCTTGGGTCCCGGGTAGCGGAATGTTGAAATATCTACTTCAGCATCTTTCTTTAATTCCAGCGCTTTTCTGTAAAAAAATGTCATAACATTTGTGCCATGATGCTCAGCGATAAAATCCCTTACCTCCTTCGGCAATCGATAGTCCTGAGCGATTTCCAATCCACGCCGAACATGATTTGTCAAAATAAGGCTACTCATACTCGGTGATAATTTCTCATGAGGATTTCTGGATTTCTGGATATTCTCGACAAAATATTCCGGCTTCTCAATTTTACCAATATCATGATAATACGATCCGACTCGAGTTAGCAACGAATTGGCATTTATTGCTTCGGCAGCATTTTCAGAAAGATTACCGACCATAATGCTGTGGTGGTAAGTGCCTGGCGCTTCCACGGCCAAACGCCTGAGTAACGGACGATTTAAATCTGATAATTCAAGCAAGCGAAGATCAGTGATCATATCGAAGATATATTCAAATAATACCTGCAGACCATAAGCCATGAGAGGTGATAAAAATCCGTTCACAGCGCCATGCAACCAGTATTCACCCAACGTTTGCCAATCCGTATACCGCAGAATTTCCACAGAAGTTATTGCAACGATATAGGCTCCGGTAATCAACAATATCGATTTAAAAAACCATGAACGACTTCTTACTTTTGCTACGGAAAGAATGGCAATCAGCCCAACAATTATGGCAACGGCAGTTGTAATGAACTCGTTTCCCCGCATGCCGCCAAGTATCAGGCTGAGTGTAATTGTGCCAACAAATCCCATACGCGTATCAAAGAATATTGTCAGCAGCATCGATCCAATTGTTACCGGCAGCAGGTAGGGCGAATTCAAAAATTTATTGATAACAAATGACAATGAGGTTACAAGCAAAATAATAACGGCGATAAGAATCACCTGTTTCAAATTTCGCAATAGCCGGTATCGGTTAAATATTAAAAAAATAATCAGTACACCAAACGCCAATGCGACCATCATAAAACGTCCGATATATCGGAACAACCAGAGATAGCTGCTCTCGCTGGTTTCACGATCGGCAATTTCAATTGCCAGCGAATTCAGTTTTGCAATATGGGCAGGTGTAATTTTATCGTATTTATCAATAATCTTTTCATTTTCCAGGACAGTCCCTTTTGCCCGGGGAACATTGCTAATTGCTTCGCGGATTCGCAGTTCAGTTTCGGCGTTATTATAGATAATATTGGGCTGTAAAAATTTCGTGATAATATGATATCCAACATTAATGCGTGTTTCATCATCTGTGAACATCGAGCGTAATTTTTCGATCACTGTACTTTCAAGACTGGATTCATCATAAAAATAGGTTAATTCTTCAATCACCTCTTCATTCGCTAGCAAAACAGCTATTTCATTCTTTTTCGTCTGAATATCAGCCTTGTTGACGTTGAGCATGCCGACGGAGCAAATATCGCGCTGCAACCGGATTAATTGATTTGCAAAATCCGTGAGGGCAGAACTACGTTTTTGTCCTTGCTTTTGTGTTCCCTTTTGAATAGTACTGAGAAATGTGAGTAAATTTTCATTCGGATTGATATTATATTGATAAAGTAATTCATTTAGCTGGTTAATGACAATTGGGCTCTCCGAATCACGATTGAGAATGGTATCCACGCGGGCAAAGAATAGCGATAACCGTTGTTCCTGCACATTACAAATGCTATCAATTCGCATAAATACCGGCAGAATATCTTCCTTTGCCAAACGTTTATCACGATTGTATTCTTCTTCGGTTTTATTAATGGCAAATGTAAACGGGGCAATAATTTTTTCCCCGACATAAATTTCGCCTTCTTTTAATCCACTAAACTGATACGACTTACCGTGAGGAAACATTAAGGCTATGATAAACGTCAGGCCAATAGCAATTAATATTTCAATAAGGTATGTCGTATTAATTTTTTTTGATTTCGACGTCTTTTCCGGTGCTTTGTTATCACCGGATTTTTTAAACAGTCGTGTGAGACTGTTCCACGGATGGTTATTTGTGTTGGTTTTCATCATACCGATCGTACGCTTTAATTATTTCCCGAACCAATTTATGTCGGACGACATCTTGATTTGTTAAGTATACAAAATCTATTCCATCTATGCCAGTTAAAATTTCTTGAATTTGTATCAATCCCGACGTTATATTAGCCGGCAAATCGACCTGGGTGGTATCGCCTGTAATAATTGCTTTGGAATTTATACCAAGCCGCGTCAGAAACATTTTCATTTGATTGGGTGACGTATTTTGCGCCTCATCGAGAATAACAAATGCGTTATTAAGGGTACGGCCACGCATATATGCGAGTGGGACGACTTCAATAATATTAGAATCCATATACTTTTTCAATTTGGATGGAAGCATCATATCAAATAAAGCGTCGTATAACGGTTTTAAATATGGATGAACTTTATCCAGTAAATCGCCCGGTAAGTAGCCAAGGCTTTCGCCGGCTTCCACAGCCGGGCGTGCAAGTATAATTTTTCCGACTATGCGCTCGCGCAGATGGGCCACCGCAATGGCTACCGCTAAGTAGGTTTTCCCGGTTCCTGCCGGTCCGATTGCAAACACAATATCACTCTTATAAGCAGCATCGTAAAATTGCCGTTGTCCATCCGATTTCGGAGAAATTGTACCATCTTTTGTATAAAGAATTGCCGATCGTTCGATTCTTTCGCCGTTTCCTTCACGCGAGGTTTGATGACCACCATTGTTTTTTACAAGTTTTATCACCGTATTTACATCTGCCGGCGTCACCATCGTATTTTTGGTCGCCATAGAGATAAGTTCGCTAAAAACCTTCTCTACCATATTGACATCGTCTTTATCCCCATTAAGTTTAATGGTACTGCCCCGCACGACAATGTTTGAATCAAAATTTTGTTCGATGATTCTCAGATTTTCATCATTAAATCCAAGAACATGAACCTGCTCAACCCCGCGGATAGAAATATCTCTATTAATTTCGTTTTGCTTTACCACTAGCTGTTCTCCACCAACCTCATCACCTGTTTTTCCAAATACTAAAATGATGTTAAACTGAGTTAAATATAAAAAGCTCCCGATTTTTGGAAGTTCCAATAACCGAGAGCTTTAAACCGAAATGTATATATTCAGAAAATATAAATTGACAACATATTCCGGTAAGACACGATTGTCATTACTCAGGAATTACCAGTACCTGGTAGGGATAAATCATGTTTTGATCACTAACGATCTCTTTGTTAGCTTCAAAAATCTTGGTCCATTTTGTTGGATCATTGAAGATTTCAGGATTACCAGCGATTTTTGCCAGATAATCACCCTTTACAACCAGGTATTCATTCGGTCCAACTTCACGCTGGATTTTAAAAATCTGATCAGCATAAATCAGGTTAGGATTTTTAATCTGATCTTTGTTATAAGTGTAAATGCGCATCCATTGATACGGATCGGCATAAACATCAGATTTTCCGGAAATTTTCCAGAGGTAGTCGCCTTTTACAACGGTGTATTCATCGTAAATCGCTTTTGGCATGCTAGCGCGTAATTGACTGATTTTGCCTTGCAGCATGGCAGCCATGTCTTCCAGTTCGGTTAATTTACCGGTCGGGCTTTGCATTAACTCATTGAGCTTCGCTTCCAAAGCATCGAGTTCTTTTCGTTGTTTGAAAAGTTCTTCGGGTGATAAGGCTGCTAATGCGTCAAGTTCAGATCCGATATTATTTAAACTCGAACGGAATTCAGCAACACCGGCTTCATCCGTACCTAATGCGGCATAAATTTCCTGCCATTCATTAGCTGTTTCTTGTTCTACCTGAGCAATTTCTGCTTTCAACGCTGCAATTTCTCCTTCAACAGCGGTGATTGCCGTCTTTGCTTCAGCTTCACGTGTTTGCCATTCCAACAACTGGGCATTATACTCTTCCATGGTCATCTCTTGTTCCTGAGCCATGGCAAATCCGACAAATAGCATAATAACCAGAGCGAATATGGCAGTTGATGCTAAAATTCTCATTATTCTTTCCTCCAAAATAATTGGTTTAGAATTTTAATTGCCGCCTCAGTCTTACTGAACTTTGGCTTTTTCGCTCTTGGCATATTCTAGTTTCTGTTTTTTCTCGGCCAATTCCTTCTCCAAATCAGCCTTTTCCTGTTGTTTCTGTGCTAACTCATCTTCCGCTGCTAAGGCAGCTTTTTTTGTTTCTTCGAGAGTTTGCAGTTGTCCCTCATTTGGATGTCTGGTACATCCGGAGAGTGTGAACATTGCCACTAGACATGCTATGGATGCAAATACAGTCAGTGATTTCAGCACCTTTCGCATTAGACCTACACCTCCTTCCGTGAGATAAATTATGAACACTCATTAAATTCGATACTTGTTCTCCCTCCTTAAGAAAAGGAAGATAACGGGCATATCGCATAAAGTGTTTATGAATTTTTTTTAAGATAATAAATCGTTTAATAATAACAAAAAAATTAATCATTGTCAAGTAAAATATTTACTTGTTCAATTTTATCCTTTAGTATTTTCAATCCTTAAGCCAAGGTCTTTCAACTGTTCCGGAGATACTCCGGACGGCGATTCATCCATTAACGACAGTGCCGCAGTTGTTTTGGGGAAAGCGATAACATCCCGTAAACTCTGCCGGCCAGCAAGAATCATAATCAATCGATCCAGGCCAAATGCAATACCGCCATGCGGAGGTGCACCATGTTGTAACGCTTCTAAAAGAAATCCGAACTTTTCCTGCGCCTCATCTTTGGAAATTTTTAACAGTGAAAACACTTTTGATTGAATCTCGCTCGAATGAATACGAATGCTTCCTCCAGCAACTTCATGACCGTTTAGCACCAAATCGTATGCCTTTGCCCGAACCAGTTCCGGATTTGTATCAAGCATCTCCACATCCGAATCTACCGGGGACGTAAACGGATGGTGCATAGCAACAAACCTGTCCGCTTCATCATCATATTCAAACATTGGAAATTCAGTAATCCAAACATGCTGGTAACTATTCTCCGGGATCAGATTTTCCTGCTTCCCAAACTTAAGGCGAAGTTCGCCCAAATAACGTTGCACTTCAGCTTTAGATGCAGCGATTATTAAAATTAGGTCACCTTCCCGGACGTGCAGACGTTCATTTAATGCTTGTTCCTGTTCCGGAGTCAGAAATTTTTTCAATGATGATTCCCAGCCATCGGCGCCTACTTTGGCGTTCAGTACGCCTTTCCCACCCATATCCAGCACAAACTGATTGAGTAAATCAATTTGTTTCCGGGAATACGAAGCGGCGCCTTTCACGCATAGCGCACCAATCATTCCACCTTGTTCAGCGGTCATTTGGAATATCTTAAATTCCGTATGTTTTACAATATCGGTAATATCAACAATCGGCATTCCAAAACGTAAATCCGGTTTATCGCATCCGTATTTTGCCATGGCTTCATCGTAGGTCATTACCGGGAACGGACGTTCAATTTTTATGTTATGAATTCGTGCAAATATTTCCACCATTAATCGTTCGACAACATCACGAATATCTTCTTCCCGGACAAATGCCATTTCAACATCCAATTGGGTGAATTCCGGTTGACGATCGGCGCGCAGGTCTTCATCGCGGAAACAGCGTACAATTTGAAAATAACGATCGTAACCGCTAATCATCAACGTCTGCTTATAAATTTGTGGTGATTGCGGCAGCGCGTAGAATTTACCTTTGTGAATTCGACTGGGCACCAAAAAGTCGCGCGCGCCCTCCGGCGTGCTTTTCATTAAATAGGGTGTTTCGATTTCAAGAAAATTTTCCTGGTCAAGAAATTGACGCATTGTTTGAGCGACACGGTGACGTAATATCAAATTCTTCTGCATAACCGCCCGACGTAAATCGAGATACCGGTATCGCAGCCGGGTTTCTTCTGTGGCATCGACGTCATCCACAATTAGAAATGGTGGCGTTTTTGCCTTATTTAAAATTGCAAGCTGATTTACGGATACTTCAATTTCACCTGTTTTTAAATGGGGATTTACCATGCCCGAAGGACGCTCGTGAACTGAACCCTCTATTTCAATCACATATTCCGGTCGCAATTCTTTTGCTTTGGTAAACGTTTCGTCGTTGAGCGTCGGATCGAATACCAACTGAGTTTTTCCATAGCGATCCCGAATATCAATGAATATAAGACCGCCGTGATCTCGTCTGTTTTCCACCCACCCCTGCAGCAAAACGTTTTGTCCGGAGTTCGCCTTGTTTAATCCACCACATGTGTGCGTTCGTTTCATTCGTTATTCCTTGAAATTTAATGTCGTGTGTAACTAATAACGCGTCAATTTACTAAATATCCGATGAAAAAGCAACAATAAAATATATTGATTAGAATAGCTGGAATCAGCTAAACAAATTAGAGTGCATTTTAAAATTCAAATATCATTATCATTTTATTTGAAACGGCGCTTCAGGAATAGAGAATGTCGCGTCTGCGCTTCGTGCCAATTGCTCCGCCTTTTTCTTTTTCAAGTACATCGTTTGCCTGAACCCTCGATCCACAAGTGTTTTATAGGCAATTGTACCGGGTGTTCTGTGATATATACGTTTTCCGAATTTTCGAATCACTTCCCAATCGATTTCGATTCCCAATCCCGGACCTTCGGGAATTTTAATTCGGCCATCTTTGTCGGGGACAAAGCCACCTTTTATAAATCGTGCCCAATATTCCGGTTTCCAATGTCCTTCCAATGGATATTCGAGTAAACTGCGTTCTTCCTCTGGCAATAGCCCTACAAGTTGTAAAGCTATAGCGAATCCCAGCCCGGTCGTCCACGTTTGCGGACAATATTTAAGCTTAGTAACTGAGAAATTATTTTCTGACATTTTTTGGCAGAAAATGTTAAAACATATTTTAGACAGGATTTCACGGATTCACAGGA
>JAFGDW010000313.1 GCA_016931935.1 Candidatus Zhuqueibacterota bacterium
AAAATCTGTCAACATCAAAAAACATGCGCCTGCAAAACCGATGAAACGTCTCTGCTAAAGGGATGCGGCCTAAATAATGATTGAACTGACCCGCGCAAAAAACGCGCGGGAAGCTCATCATCGCTTTAGATAGAAAAAAAATATTGAATTCAGAACAATAAAACAATATTGCCCCCAAAAATAGGAGGTAGTTATGTATCGCTACAAAAACTTGCTGGTCGGTTTGAAATTGGATAAGCATGATATTCCAATCATTCAATATGCCGCGAAAATAAGTCGAATGGCAAAATCTGATAATGTCTATTTTTTACATGTTTTGACAAAGGAAGAAATTCCTGAAAGCATTCGAGCCAGCTACCCTGGACTGGTTATTGATAAAGCAACAGAAATTGAAGAGCAAATGATGAATTTGGTCGAAGCTAATTTCAATGGTGATGAGAAATCGAATATTCATTTTAAGATTGTCGAAGGTAAGCGTTTATTTACGTTTTTGAGTTACATACGAGACTATGATATCGACGTTGTCCTTGCTGGCCGGCAAGATAACAAAAATTCAGAAACAGTATTTCCAGAACGCCTGGCTAGAAAAGCTCCCTGTTCTGTTCTCATTATCCCTTCCACATCAGAAATATCAATAAAAAAAGTTATGGTGGCATGTGATTTTTCCGAGCAATCTTTGGATGCACTTGATGTCGCTATTGCATTTGCCAAAGCTGTTGGTTTAAATGAAGTGATCTGCACCCATATTTATCAGCTTCCACTCGGTTACTATAAAACCGGTAAAACGCGTGAAGAATTTTCTGAAATTATGTTTCGAAATGCAGAACAAGAATTTAAATCCTTTATTAAACGTGCAGACCTGAAAGATCTTTCTGTAAAATCGATTATTGAAGAAAGCAATGGCAAAATGGCAAGTTCATTAGCTCAGGTGATGGAACGTGAAAAAGTTGACCTGCTTACAATTGGCAGCCGTGGACGAAGCGCTTCGGCAGCGATTTTGTTGGGCAGCTTAACCGAACATTTATTATGGACAAGTCAAGTTCCAATCATCGCGGTGAAGAAAAAAGGTGCAAATATGCAACTGATTGAAGCTCTTTTAAATATTTAACTCGATTCACCAGGTGGTAAAAACTTTTAAATCTGATATCTATTCTAACTGTAGTGGACGGTCGTAATCATCCGCTACGCGTGTTCTTAATAAAATCAAAAATCATAAAGTCCTAATGGTCATTCATACATTAAATGAAATCGATTCAAAATAATTTTTGACCAAAACATTGTATCGGATAAATAAAGATGAAAATTATATCGCAATTCGAGAAAGTGATTTTAATCACAATTATTACTATGATGATGTTAACTATTTTAATTTCAACTATAGAATTGGGAGTTATAATTTATCAGGAGTTGCTTAAACCTCCGAAATTTTTGTTAAACATTACCAACCTCATGGAGATATTTGGATTTTTTTTCATGATTTTAATTGGTCTTGAACTGCTACATACAATTAAAACATATCTCATCGAAGATTCTGTACATGTAGAGGTTGTAATTCTGGTTGCCATGATTGCAATCGCTAGAAAATTTATTGTTCTTGAGTTAAAATCAATGAATTCGCTAACACTTATCGGATTAGGCACAATTATATTGGCGCTTGCAATAAGCTATTATTTAATCAAACATATCGATCGGTCAAAATCAGCAGATCAGCAAAAAAGTATCGATTGATAGTATTTTAGGTATGAAGGTGATAGAGCATGATTATAGGTAGTAATTTTTTAATAATTATTCTGCCGAAAATTGTTTTGACAATTTATATAAACACGATGGTTGATGATGCATACTTTGCTTGACTCCCTTTTAGAATTAAAATAAAAAGTCTATACAAATAGAGTGTTCAAATGTTTAATTCATACGTTCACTCTGTGAAAGTATCAAAAAAGAAATCATTATGAAAATAGGCTATCCATGTATTAATAGATCAATCGGTTGTCGCGGCGACCGCACATTTCGATTAGCATCGTTCACATCGGAACGGTTTCATCAAACCGTCCGGGAGAACCTCGATTGTTTGCAGCAGATGCTGATTTACAATGTAAACCATGAAATTCGTTTCTTCCGCATTTCATCCAATCTGATACCGTTTGCATCGCATGATGTGTGCGACATTCCCTGGCAATCAATTTATGGACCGCAATTTCGAGAAATTGGCGCTTACATTCGCACAAATAATATCCGTATTTCCATGCATCCGGGTCAATTTACCGTTATAAACTCACCGGATGAAGAAATTGTCGAACGCAGTCGCCGTGAGTTACTCTATCATTCAGAAGTTTTGGACCTGATGGAGCTTGATCGCACTGCGAAAATCCAGATTCATATTGGCGGTGTATATGGCGATAAAGAAACGGCAAAGCGCCGCTTCATTAGAAATTTCAATCGTCTCGACGAGGCTATCCGAAAACGGTTGGTGATTGAAAATGATGATGTCAACTTCACGGTGCAGGATTGCCTGGCTATCGCCAGCGAGTTGAACATTCCGGTCCTGTTTGATATATTTCATCACAAATTACTACCGGATGGGCGTTCCGTACTACAAGCGATGCTGGATACCGCGGCTACCTGGAGGGAAATTGATGGCCTGCCAATGATCGATTATAGTTCCCAGGCAGACGGTGAAAAATCGGGAAAGCATTCCAATGAAATTGAGCGCAAGGATTTTTCATATTTTCTCCGATTACTAAATGTAGCTGATTTTGATGTGATGCTGGAAATCAAAGATAAGGAAGCCAGTGCCCTAAACGCCGTGAATCTTGCTGCCAGCGAACCACGTTTTATTGCAGCCGAGCGGCAGCAGATTTATCGGTGGATTCATCAATCGGGCAAGACTATTGAACGAAAAGGGAAGCAGCATGATTCAACCCGAGCGAATCGTCGAGTTAAACAATCAGTCACCGCGTAACGGGAAATACATACTGTGTTGGATGCAAGCTTCGCAGCGGGCGGAATATAATCACGCGCTGGAATATGCCATTCAGATAGCCAATCAACGCCACAAGCCGGTCGTTGTAATGTTTGGCATCACCGATGGTTTCCCGGAAGCGAACGAGCGGCACTACACGTTCATGCTGGAAGGCCTTCAGGAGACACAACAAACGTTGAACGAGCGCGGCATTCCATTGGTTATCCGCTATCAATCCCCGGAGCTCGCGGCGGTTGAGCTTTCGCGCGATGCTGACCTGTTGGTGACGGATCGGGGCTATTTGCGTATTCAGCGGCAATGGCGAAAATACGTTTCCGAACAAGTCAATATCCCGGTTTTACAGGTTGAAAGCGATGTGATTGTTCCGATTGAATCAGCTTCCAATAAAGAAGAGTATGCCGCGGCCACATTACGTCCAAAAATCACCAAATTATTACAACAGTATTTGGTGGATGTAAAATTAGAACAACCACACTATCAGAATAACCTGTTAACATTCAACTCCTTTTCAATTGATGATGTAAATAGCGCATTAGCAAACCTGAAAATTGATCGAACGGTAGCACGCGTATCCAAATTCAAGGGTGGCGGAACTGCGGCACGCCGGTGGCTCGATCTTTTCATTGAATCCAAGCTGGAACATTATGCTGATTTGCGAAACGATCCTGCCAACGACTTCGGTTCACATTTGAGTCCGTATCTCCATTTCGGCCAAATTTCCCCGCTGGAAATTGCCCTGCGCGTGCTTGAAGCCCACAGCACCGGTGAAGCAGATTTTCTTGAAGAGTTGATCGTGCGTCGTGAATTGAGTATGAATTATGTATATTTCAATGAACGCTACGATTCATATCAAAGTCTGTCGGCCTGGGCGCAGCAGACCCTGGCTGACCATGTTATAGATAATCGTCAATACATTTATTCCGAGCAGCAATTCGAACAAGCTGCCACCTACGATCCGTATTGGAACGCCGCGCAAATGGAGATGGTCAAGACCGGCAAGATACACAATTATATGCGTATGTATTGGGGGAAAAAAATACTGGAATGGACACGTCATCCTGAGGAAGCATTCGAAATTGCGCTGCGCCTGAATAACAAATACGAACTCGATGGCCGTGATCCAAACGGTTTCACTGGTGTGGCATGGTGTTTTGGCAAACACGACCGCGCCTGGTTCGAGCGGCCAATTTTCGGGAAGGTACGCTATATGAACGCGAATGGTTTGCGGCGGAAGTTCGATATTGACAGGTATGTGAAGCGTGTTGAAACTCTGTAAATTTGTTATACTGCGCACGGCCATAAAATATACCTTGCTCAAACATACTTTCCGTTGCCTGAGCCCGCCTAAGACTGAGCAACACGTCCGCGGGATCAGCCAACGATAAAAGGGACACATTAAAATGTTCACACTATGCCCGTTAAAAGTATATAACAAACTTCAATATATGTATATTTGATAGGAAAAGAGCACAAATTTAAAATCGGATTGCAAAATTGTACTCTTTTTCCGTGTCCTCATTTTAAAACTTCAACAAACGTATCTTTACATCCCCAACCAGTAACTCCATTTTATTAAAAAAACATTGGTCGGAGAAATATCCCACAACGCATCCATATTTGTGCGGATGGAATAATTACGTGCACTTTCATGAAACGAACGGCCGTGCGTCCATACCAGATAAAGCGTGGAGCCGGGTTGATACTCCCAGCGCGCGACCAGATTGGAGCGGAATTCGCGGAAATTGAAGTTCGGATTTGCTAGCCGTTGTCCATTCGAATAGATTGTGAAATAATAACAATTATCATCGGCATGATATGCAAGTTCACTATCGGTATATTCATGTAGAAGTGATGTATATTCATGCGCCGTTTCATCCGCGATATACGTAAAATGTGAATATTCACCGATCGATACATAGGGACTGCCATAGTATTGTATCGTAAAGTCAGGCGACAAAGCCATATCCATGCGAAACGTGATTCCCAATGTTCGCTGATCCAATTGGCCGAGCATAAACAACCGTTCATCCTCGGTCGGATTAATAACGTCTAAATAATGCAGCATTTCCCGATTGTGTGAAATGGCCAGGTCGGTGAAAAACCGCACGCTGTTCATTACTTTGAAACCAAATCCGGGTGCAAAACTGTGTACATATGAAATATTATCATCATTGTAATTGTATGAATAGTCCATATAATAATTGAAACGCTTCGAATAATCCGTACTGAAATGATAGAACATGTTCCAGTTTCCGGTCATGTAAATCGATGGACCACCACGCAACAGATACAGATCCGGACCATCGCCGGTTCGGGTAATGCGCAGGCTGTTTTCCCATTTATTGGCATATTTAACATAAGCTTCGGTAAATACGGATTCTCCTAGATATTCCTTTCCAAATGTCCATTGAAGGTCGCTGCCAGCGTAAATTGATGATTCCCGGATTATTCCTCTCGGCTGATTATTCACATAGCCGACTGAAAACGAAGGGACAATGTAATCCGTGCGCGTCATATACCCCAGATCATTTAGCTCCAGTCCCGGTGAACTCCAGTTCGTGGTAAGATGAAATCGCCAATTGCCGTTGCTGCGCTTGCCAAGTTCAATGTGACCACCGTGTCCCGAAAGCTGCGTTCGGGAAGAATTTAACTCAATATGGCCGGCGTCCGGTCGCTGAAAGTATCTGGACGAAGCATTTTGCAGTTGGTATATGGCATAATGCTCGCCTTGCACGCGGCTGAAAATTGTCTTCACGTCCACATAATAGGTTTTGTCGTTCCAGTGATGACTGAAATCGACGCCCCCGGTATAAGCGGCGTCCGGGATATAGGACATCGACCAATTTTTGATCCGTCGATTGGTTGCGGTTGCCATGCCGCCAATAACTGTATTGCCTTCATTGATATCTTTTTGAATCCGGCCAATAAAATGATTGGTCACAGGCTCCGTGACGCGTTCATCTGGGTGCTCTCTCTCACCAATATTATATGATTTTGTCGACGTGACGCTTTCCAATATTCCCACGGAGATGCCATTTTCCGTTTTCCCGGTAACCTTCATTGCGCCAAGAATTGTCGATTCGTCGGGAACCAGGCCACCTTCCCCGAACATCATGCCCGGCGGCACGACAGGATTTTGTCCAATTCGTCGTGAATAAAAAAGCTGGTTATCACCAATTTCAAAATCCAGGATATTCCGTCCTTCAAGAAAGAACGGCCGTTTTTCATCGTAGAACGTTTCGAACACCGTCAGATTGAGCACCGATGGATCGGCCTCCACCTGTCCAAAATCCGGATTGATTGTAAAATCCATGGTAAAGTTGCTGGAAAGCCCGATTTTTCCATCCAGGCCAATTGCCATGTTGTTCTGGTTACCGGCTTCAAATATATTTTCTGGCTTCGGATTCCGTTCTATTTTACCGACGCTATAGGGCAACAGTTCAATCCGCCGTTTTGCTTCAATGCCCTTAATGCCATGTAGCTCACCAATGGAATGCAAATAACCGATGTGATCGCGCGGTATCAAATTCCACTGATCTTCCTCCTGATTACGGTTAATCCAGCGCCACGCGTGGAGGCCCCATACCTGTTCATCTTTATTTGCATAGCGCAGTTGACTGAGCGGGATCCGCATTTCGGCGGTCCATGCTGAATCTTCAAGCGCAACTTTACCATCCCACACGGCAGTCCAGTTGGTATCCCACGAGAAATTCATCAGCAGGTTATCGATTTTACTTCCGGCGGCTGTCAAATCGAATTCAAAACCGGTGCGATGATCGAAGTAGCTATCGAAACAAACCCCAACAACATCGCCATCAAAATTATCACGTCGGCCCAGCAGACGGTCGATTTTGTTTGGATCGTCATGGGCGCGGATGGCGACATAAATATTGTCATTATCATAAAGAATTTTCAATTCAGTTTCAGCAGTTGGCTTAGCGCCTTCCACGGGCATCCATTGTAAATAATTACCGGACCAAACGCCTTCATCCCAACAGCGGTCATCAAGTTTGCCATCAATATTGGGCGGCTCTGATACGATTTGTTGCGTTTGATAAATGCGTTTCATCAGTCGGGATTTGCTCTCACTGCGGTCGGATTGTGCAAGCGTGGTAGATGAATATACAAGTAACAGTAGTAATACATAATAATTGTAGCTGCGTAAACGCAATGATGTCATAAAAATACTCACTTCGATTATGTTAAATTAATTTTCATTGACCATAACACTTGCGATACAATCGCTCATTGCGATGGTATCGCTTAGCTTCCATATGCATACCAATTAACTATTTCACCAACAACGTATCACTTAATACATCCACAGAATTTGTCCCTACCATAATTGCGAACTCGCCCGGCTGGACGACACGCTTCATGGTTAAATCGAATGCTTCCAGTTTTTCCGGGGTAATGGCGAACGTCACGTTTTGGGTTTCACCGGGTTGCAGAGTAATTCTCCTGAAATCCTTTAGTTCCTTGACCGGGCGGGTCGGGAAACTTACAATATCGTGGATGTACAGTTGCACAATTTCATCGCCAGCGCGTTTGCCGGTATTGGTGATATCGACTGAAACCAATGACGTACTTGCAGCCGTGATTTCGGTGGGAAACATTTGCAAGTTAGAATAATCAAACGTCGTATAACTCAGGCCAAATCCAAACGGATAGAGTGGGGACGAATCCGCCAGTACGTAGTCACGATGGTTGGTCGGCTTTTTATCATAATAGCACGGCAATTGTCCGACAGAACGCGGGAATGTCACCGGTAATTTACCGCCGGGATTGACCTTGCCAAATATCACATTGGCGACGGCATGACCGGTTTCCTGTCCGAGGTACCAGCATTCAATAATTGCCGGAGCGTGTGCCTGCAAATAATTGATGCTGATTGGTCGGCCATTGATAAGTAGAATTGCCACCGGTTTTCCCGTGGCCAGAATGGCTTTCGCCAGTTCGTTTTGTCTGCCGACCAAATCCAGATTATCGCGGTCGCCAAGATGCGTTTCGCTCCACGCCTCGCGGCAGATCAGTTCATTCTCACCGATGACCAACACGACCGCATCGCTTTGCTTCGCCACGTTGACCGCCTCGGCAATTAGTTTTTTGTCGTCTTCGGGATCGTTCAGAATGGGATTTTCGTTCAGGTACCAGTGGCACTCTTTGTTTAATGTCAAACGACAGCCCGGACTGTAAACCACATCGAATTTCCCTTTGGCGAAGGTCTGAATTCCTTCCAATACGCTCACACCCTGCATTGGCACCGCTGAATAGCCGCCGAGATGAATGTCCGGCGCATTGGGGCCAATGACAGCCAGTTTACTAATTTTTGCTGCATCAAATGGCAGCGTGTTGTTTTCGTTTTTAAGCAGGACCAACGCCTTGTGAGCAGCCTTCAGGGCAAGCGATTTGTGTTCGGCGTTATTTGCAATTTTATCAAACGCCTCCGGATCGATGTAGGGACGCTCAAACAGGCCACAACGCAATTTGACACGCAGAACGTTTTTTGCAGCGCGCGTAATATTGTCTTCGGAAATCGTTCCCTTAGCAAGTTCATCAAGCAACGTTCGGAAGCAACCACCGCGACTGCCCAGATCATAATCCAGCCCCGCTCTGATCGACATGGCGCCGGATTCAGCCGGATTAGCAGCCGCGAGATGATGTTGATACGTCACATCCATACCGCCGCCGTCGCTCATGACGTAACCGGTGAAGCCCCATTCATCGCGTAAAATTTCCGTAAGCAGTTTATGATTGACGTGATTGGGCACACCGTCCCATTCATTGTACGACGCCATTACCGACTGGGCATTGGCGCGTTTAATCGCCATTTCGAATGGGTACAGATGCGTTTCATGAAAATAACGTTCCGGATGATTTACTGGCGCCAGATTGCGTCCGCCTTCGGATTCGCCATGTCCGGCGAAATGTTTAAGTGTCACGACCAAATGATCTTTGCCAATGGTTTTATCCCGTCCCTGTAATCCAAACACTGCGGCCATGCCAATGCGCGACGCCAGGTACGGATCTTCACTGTAGCACTCATCGAACCTGCCCCAGCGGGGATCACGCGCCAGGTCGAGCACCGGGGATAACACCTGCCGGGTGCCACGGGCATAGCCTTCGCGGGCAGCCACCGTAAATATTTGCTCGACCAATGTCGTATCCCAGGTGCTGCCAAGTGCGATTGCCTGCGGGAAACTGGTCGCACCGGCAGCCATCAGCCCGTGCAATGATTCGCTGAAGAAAAATGCGGGAATCCCCAGCCGTGTATGTTCAACCAAATACCGTTGAATGCCATTGATGCAACGTGCCCGCTTCACATTCGATGTTTCAGATCGCAGTTCCTGTGAAAAAAATGTGCCAACGCCTCGATTAAGCGTGGCGGTGTCAATGACACCAATGAAATTGCCGTTGTCATCAAACGCGATGGAGTCTCTCACCATGAACGGCATCAATTGGCCGACTTTTTCCTGCAACGTCATGCGGTTGATTAAATCATCCAACCGTTGTTCGATTGGTAGGGAAGCATCTTTATAGTTTGGTGTGGGGGTAAAATTAAACGAGAAAATAGCACAGAAAAGAACGATGATGTACTTTTTCATGTTTTGTATCTCCGCTTTTTTAAGGTAAGAAAAATATCTATGCGACGGTCAGGTAGAAGAAGGGATACATATTCGAATGTCTGAATTTTTTAATATGCTAGTGTCATGTCAAGTTAAAAATGTACGCTTCGACAAGCTCAGCGTACGTTCCCTGAGCTTGTCGAAGGGAACATTAAAGGTATCCATCATAATAAAAATGTCAGCACACTAATGAAATAGTGCGCTATTTCATGATTCAAGCTGGATGTAATAATCCAGATGTTCCCGTATTTTCTCCCACGCATCAAACTCCAGTCCAAAGTCGTTTTTCATGTCCGAGACATCCCACACCAAACCATCTTCATCCCAACCCTGATCATCGAGGATCACGTCGCTGTATAGAGAGTCCGATGGTAGGTGCAATTCATGAATTGCACCCACATGAAGTACGGCACAATATTTTTAGATACTTTTGATACAGTGCCAGTAGCCCGGAGTCATCGCACAATCTGTAATCGCTTCATTTCGACTGATTCGGCTGTCTGAAAACAATAAAAATAAGTACCAGACGGCAGATTGTTCAAATCGAATGCTAGTGTATAAGTACCCAATTGAAATGGTGAATTGAGTAACGTTGTCACCTTTTGGCCAAGTAGATTATAAATTTCCAGTCGCACGATCTGCGGCGTTAGCAGTTGGAATTGAAACTGCGCTGTTGATTGTACCGGATTCGGGAATTGATGAATTGATGAAGGCCGCAGAACTGCTTGATTTTGGTCTTCAATTGGTGAAAAAATTGGCCCATTCAATGAATTAAGCCGGCTACGAATGATCGTTCCGGATTGGGATATTTTGTTAGTTGGCCAATTACCAGTAGCGCTTGCGCCGGGTAATAGTGCGGCTGATGTTTCATTTATATCCGCAATCGACCAGTTGCACCAACTGATTATATTATCATCCATTAATTTGTACCATAAATTGAGTTCGGTTGCATTAATGGCACCGCTACCTGATGCTTCACATGTACCGAATTCCGAGACGAATAAAGCTACGCCATTGTTTAGTGCCGTCAGCGCCTTGTTACGAATGGATTGCTTGTGTGTGGCGGCATAAAAATGCAGGGTATAGGCGATATTTGATCCGGTAAGCGGACTGAGCGAAGCGACATCTACATCCTGTGACCAGGTGGGGGAGCCGACCAGCACGATGTTGTCCGGATCGATCGTGCGAATTGAATCGGTTACTGCTTGTGAATACGGTTTTACGAGATTGGGCCAGGAAATTTGAAGTGGTTCATTGTAGATTTCATATAAAACATTTGGGTATTCCCCATACTCTTCTGCCATTTGTTTAAAAAATGACACAGCTTGTGCTTGATGCAGGTGAGCGTTATGGTCGTGCCAGTCGATAATCACATAAATTCCGAGATCGATACATGCATCGGCCACGGCTTCGATCTTAGCTTTCTCGACTGCCGGATTATTCAGGTAGCCTCCGGATTCCACAGCCATTGCGGCGCGAACGACGGTACATTTCCAGTCGTCGCGTAGCCATTTTATGCAGTCGTAATTATAATATTTCCCGATCCACTGACTCCAATACAGGCTCATTCCCCTTAGAGCAACCGGATCGCCATGCTGATTGACAATGCGGTTACCACTTACGGAAAGCTGACCGTATGTATCGACAATATTTATATCGTTTGGAGATGAATGGATTTTCGTGTTTCCGAGCAGGATCAGGCTGAAAAGTAGAATAATGATTGTTGATAATTTGTTTGTGGATACTGACTTCATGTTTCCTCCCAAGATATGAAGCAATGCTAGTACCGGATTGAGTACAAAGAAAAAAATGGTCAGATGCGTTTTGACAGGAATCTTTGGTAATATGCCATGTGGTGGAATGTCCCCAGCAAACCAGGTATTTTCAAAATACCTGGTTTGTGAAAAATGCTTTGTGCTTATACGTGCTTAAAAATCCTTATGGATTCATCTCCCGGATCTTTGCGCGAATTAATTTTCCTGATTCCGACAATTCTGATTCGGACCAGTGGCCGGTTGCGCTAGCGCCTGGCTTCAGCACAGCCGACGTTTCCTGTTTATCCGCCACGGACCACTTGCACCAACTTAAATTGTGTTGTTTCATATAGGCGAACCATTTTTCCGATGATTCGTGATCGATCGGCCCGTTGCCATCGGAATTGCACATGCCAAATTCGCTTACAAATAATGCCATTCCGTTGTTAATGGCGGTTGTTGCCTTATCCATCAACCATTCTTTATGCGTACCCGCATAGAAATGCAACGTATAAGCAATGTTTTTGCCCTCAATCGGATTCAGGGAAGCGACATCGACATCTTGTGACCAGTGGGGAGAACCGACGAGAATAAGGTTATCGGGATCGATTTTGCGAATCGCGGAGATAACGGCTTCTGAGTAGGGCTTCACGACGTCCGTCCAGGAAACGCGTAAGGGCTCGTTATAGATTTCATAAATTACATTTGGTTTGTCGCCATAAAGTGTGGCAATTTGTGTGAAGAAGTCGATCGCTTCAGCCTGGTGCTCCTCCGCCTGATGATCGTGCCAATCAACTATCACATAAATGCCCAAATCAATGCAAGCCTCGACAACAGTTTTTATTTTTTCCATCTCCACATCAGGAGTCGCCAGGTAGCCAATCCGTCCGATGCCCAAAGCCGCTCGAACTACAGTGCAATGCCAGTCATTACGCAGCCATTTAATGCAGTCGTAATTGTAGTAATTACCGACATATTGACTCCAAAATAAACTCACACCGTATAATACGACAGGATCACTGTTTTGGCTAACAATGTGTGTTCCTTCAATACGTAAGTGGCCGTTTCGTTCCACTACGGAAGCATTCTCGGGAGTGAGAACAGTAGTTGTGATTGCACAAGATACAGCAAGCAAGATGAGAATATAGAGTTTTAATGACTTTTTCATATGAATTTTTCACTATGCTATAATTGGTATGAGGCTGCTTATTCGTGTGCTATAATCCAGCAGAAGTGAAAAGCACGTTAATATTTCACTAAACAGCCGATAAAGCTCGATGGCTCTCCTTCAATTGATCAATTATCTGAATTTTTTGTGGGCATTTGTCTTCACACGTACCACATTCGGTACAGGCGTCGGCGCGATTGCCGGGCACCCATGGGTTGGTGCCGATTTCCGCGTACCCTTTCCGTGCGTAATTGACAATGTTATATATTTTGTAGTAATTCATCATGCGGAAGATATGGGGAATATTCACATCAGACGGGCAGGGCATGCAATAGCCACATCCGGTACAATATAATTCTGCAAGTTGTTCGTTCTCTTTCATCATACCGCTGATAGCCGATACTTCTTGCGGGGAGAGCGGTTCTCTTCGAGCAGAAATCGTAGCATTTTCTTCGACCATGCTGATGTGTTCCATCCCGGAAAGCGCACAATCAACATTCGGATTGGCAAATACAAACCGAAGCGCCAATTCGGCATTGCTTTGTACCTGAATTCCCAGCGATGCGGACACTTCTTTGGGTAAACCAGTGACGCGCCCACCGCCGAGTGGCCCCATCACGACAACACCGAGACCTTTCTCCTTTGCGTAGGCCATCGCATGTTCATTCGCCCGATCAACAACACTATATTGGCAGAGCACTGATTCGAACAGTCCCAAATCAATTAATTTTTTCATGTTGGCGGCGTTGTCGTGAAACGAAAAGCTGATATGCCGGATCAAGCCTTCAGATTTTGCCTGATCAGCATCCTTGATCCAGCCGCTGTTTTTATCTGTTGCCAGAAAATTATCATAGCCAATGCCATGAAAATGATAGAAATCAATATAATCCATGTCGAGCCGTTGCATCTGCTCTTCAAGAATACGCCGATAGTCACCCGGTTTTTTAATAAGATGGCCAGGACTTTTGGTAGAAATATAGATTTTGTCCCGGAAATCTTTTACCGATTTACCAAGCGCAGCTTCACTCAAGCCCTCGTTATAAAAATAAGCAGAATCAAAATAATTCACGCCAAGTTCATACGCCCGTTGCAGCATGACGCTGACTTTCTCCTGATCGATTGTATTTTTTCCATTCACTTTAACCATCGGCAGTCGCATGCAGCCAAATCCAAGCGATGAAATTTGAACTCCCGTGTTTCCGAATTCTTTGTAGATCATTAAAATTTATTCCTCATTCGATTAACTAATCCTAATTCAATGTCATTAAGTTAAGCTGATATCTCTTGATCTTAGATTCCTAATGCTTCGACTTCGCTCAGCATGAAGCGGTCGTTGACTTCACACTGAGTCCTTCGTCACGCTCAGGATATACTCCGTCGAAGTTTGAAAAAGTCAAACAACTAATTTTTTTCCTAACTTAATGGCATTGAATCCCAATTGTCCAAAAAAATATAATGATTAGAACGGATATTTCCAACTTCTTTTCAGAATTGTTACATTATTTTACATACACCGCAGCTAATCGGGCTTTCATTAGGGCGATCATCACAGCATAACGAAATCGATATAACGAATAACTGGCGCCGCTAACCATATCAACGCCATTAATATCTTGTTTATCTGCCAACTGTTGTTCTATAATCGGGTAGGCAAGCGCCGGTGTGGTGCCGGCAGAACTCATTTCTTTACAATAAGATTTATCTGTCTGTTTGCCATGACCGTCACGGTTTATTTCATCGTATTCCACAGCGACAATTTTTTCATTCTTGATGGTAATTTCTACAATATGTTTGTAATCGTATGCGTCGTATGGCGATTCCCCTGTAAAGACGCCGTCAGCACAACCGCTTGCATTTACTGGCAAATTTTGTTGACAGATAAGCTGATTGAAAGCAGAATCGACTTTCGGGATAGCTGATGATTCGGTAATGAAGTGCAAGCTAACCAGATTGGCCTTGAAGTATTTATTATCTGGTTTGAATTGTTTAACGTGATCGAGATCGTCCTGTTTTGTTTAACAGGCAATAGCAATGAGAAGGAAGAAGAATGTCAATAATTGAAATTTCATGCAGCCTCCGTTTGATCGTATTGGGGTTGGATTTAATGAATATATTTACTTTGCAATTTGGATTTGCAAATGATTCTGAGAAAAATACCCTCAAAAAAAATGAAAATCAAAATAATAATGTATCAATTATCTTGACTTAAATGCCATTAAGCTAGGGTCAAATCCAGAAATCTGTGGAATGCCTCACCCTTCGACGGAGTATATCCTGAGCGTGACGAAGGACTCAGGGTGAAGTCTGTGACCGCTTCATACTGAGCGAAGTCGAAGTATGAACTAACGTTATAGTAGCATGAATCGCTTAACTTAATAGCATTGATCTTGACTTCATAAACATGCTTAGTAACTGAGAAATTATTTTCTGACATTTTTTGGCAGAAAATGTTAAAACATATTTTAGACAGGATTTCACGGATTCACAGGA
>JAFGDW010000314.1 GCA_016931935.1 Candidatus Zhuqueibacterota bacterium
CTGTGAATCCGTGAAATCCTGTCTAAAATATGTTTTAACATTTTCTGCCAAAAAATGTCAGAAAATAATTTCTCAGTTACTAACATGCTTCGACTTCGCTCAGCATGAAGTGGTTGTTGACTTCACACTGAGCCCTTCGTCAAGCTAAGGATATACTCCGTCGAAGTGTGAATAAGTCAAACAGCTAATTTTTTAAACTTAATGACATTGTATTGCAAATGACATCGCTATGTTCTGGTAGAGACGCGTAATTTTATTTCATAATTTTAAAATTGACAGAATAAAATATTAAAATTTTTCCAAATCATAGGCATAAACAGAATTTTATTGATTCTAAAGTTAAAAATGACTATTTTATACGCTCTCCGTGAATAATTTTCATTTCAAATAAAGAGGGTAAGCATGGCAACACCACACTATGATGAGAATGTATATCGTCAGTTCAACGAAAAATTACGACCATTATTGGATGGACCAAATGTAATGTCGATGACATTGGATGATTTACGAAAACATGCGATTTTGTCAGGAAGAAAAACAGAGCACGGCGCCTATGGCTGGCGATCGATGATTTCCAGCAGGATTGCGCCAAAAACAGTTTATCTGGGAAGTCCGGACGTGCAACTGCCACGACCGACAAATCAGCAAAAAGACATTATTGAAGCTGCCCCGGAACAACTGGAACGTGTACTCCATTATATGAAAACACTCCCGTTTGTGCATTTACGTCGCCGGATGGGGGATAATGGCGAATATAATCCGATTTGTAATATTTATGTATCTGTGAACGATCCAAAAAATTATCGCATTCCCTATATGTGGGGAAATACATTGTTTGAAGCGGATAACCGGCCTGGCCCGAAATTCACCATGATTCACATCCCGGAAGAACATCAAATGCGTCAACAGGTATTAACAATTCCGGAACATAACCTGAATATTTGTCTCGGTTCCGATTATATGGGAGAAGAGAAAAAAGGATTTTTACGACAGGCGATGTGGCGCGCCGATCAACAAGATATGTTGGGATTGCACGCTGGTACGAAGACAGTGTATATTTGGGATGAACATGAAAATCGTATGAAAACCATCGGTGTATTCCTGTTTGGCCTGACCGCCACCGGGAAATCCACCTGGGCGTGTCACCAGCTCGGATTGGACGAGACGAAAAATGAGCGCACGGAAGTTAACCAGGATGACATTGTATTTCTGCGCCGTGATGGCTCGGCATACGGATCTGAAGCCGGATTTTATGTAAAGACCGATGTGGATAGGGACCTGCAGGAAGCGATGTATTACGCGCTGGATGATCCATCGGCGTTGTACGAAAATGTGATGATCGATTATACCGGCAAGCGCCTGTTTCTGGATGAATCCTTGTGCGCCAACGGCCGGGCTATTATTCGCCGAGACAAACTGCGTATCAAACGCCGCAATCGATTTATCAATATCGATGCGCCCTCAATAAATTTACCGCCATTGGATGAATTGGATGGCATTCTGTTCGCGTTTATTACCCGGCGAAATACGATAATGCCCTTCTCTCAACGTTTAACGCCTGAACAGGCAGTACTAGCCTATTTATGGGGTGAATCCACACACAGCTATGCATCGCAGCCTGTAAAGGCGGGGGAGTCGGTACGAATTGTCGGCACCGATCCATTTATCGTTGGATCACGAGCAGCAAAAGTGAATCGGTTTTATGATATCATTATGCAGTTGGTGGAACAGTATCCGGGAAAAGTACAATTTTATCAATATAACACCGGTGGCATGGGAGAGATCATTATTGAGTATCGCAATGGCGATACAATCAGAAAACGCGTAGAGCGAAATGTTGAGCGTGTACCGATTGAATTAATGGCGGCAATCCAGCGTGGCGATTTGCATGGGACTAATGACTACGAACCTGGCCGGCTTGGCACGGAAGAAATTATTCGCTGTGCCAGCGCTGCGTTGAATCGGTACGATGCAAAAAGATATTACACGCAGGAACAAATTGAAGCGTTCGTCCAGGATATTGTCGATGGCCGCAGGGAATTTACAGAACAAATTGCCGACGAAGGATTGGCGCCGGAGATCATGAAAGCGGCGGAAATGTCGTTTGCGGTTGCGCGGTAATTGAGTTTTTTATATACGCTGGTGTTTGACAAACCAGGTTTCTTTGAGAAACCTGGTTTTTAATATGCAAATTGGAAAAGAAAAGTTAGAAATAATAACCACAATTTCAAAATTAGTAAAATTCCAGATTTCAAATAGTTGTACTCTATACAATTATTTTGTGGTCATCCCAAACAGACGATTCGCTTTTTACTTGCCAATAGCTAATGGCTAATAGCAAATTGAACGATACAAATTTAGAAGCACATAATTACACAACCAACACCCGCATATTAATTCATTCTTATTCCACTAACCGAATAAACTCTTCCCGAACTTTGTGGCTATGAAATGCACCGGAAATTGCTGATGTTATCATTTCCGGTCCGGTCTGCTTTACACCGCGCATCTCCATGCAGAGGTGACGGGCTTTCACAACCACAATAACGTCATCAGTTCCTAAACTTTCCTGCAAATCTTTAAGAATCTGCTGCGTCATGTTTTCCTGTAATTGGGGGCGCGAAGCATGTTTTATAACCAGTCGCGCCAGCTTGGAAATACCGCATATTTTCTTCTGTGGAATATAACCAATAATTGCTGTGCCAAAAAATGGTAACATATGATGGGAACACATCGAATAAAATTGTGGTACTTTTAAAATCACCATTTGGTTATAATTTTCTACGTTGTCGAATACGGTAAATTGAAACTCGCGGTTCTCCTTCCACTCCGCCCACATTTTTTCGATTCGTTTGGGGCTATTTTCCAGTTCTTCGTCATCAAAGAAACCGAATTCCTTATGTAACGCCATGAGGTATTGGCGGATAATCTCTTCCATAATTGTGTCCTGTTATTAATAATTTAGGCATTAATTTAATAGAAATAGAAAAGGCTGGCGATTCGCATCTGATATGGTGTAGAATTCACACGGTAAATGCAGATTACATAGCGTCTGATTTACTTTACTTGTCACAATATACAAAAAAATGCAGGGGAATCAAAGGAAAATGACATAATGAGGATATTCATAACAAGTTTTAGAACGAAAATAATTGGACGAGTGATTACTACGGAAGCGCATTCTGTCTAATTACGAGGCTTGCTGAAAGACTTTGTGTGATTGCATGACTCGTGATATCTCTTCAAATAATTGTTCTGTGTCGATCGGCTTGGTGAGAAAACCATTCATGCCAATCGATTTGCACCGGTCTTTGTCTTCCTTTAAGGCATGAGCCGTCAACGCAATAATTGGAATTTTCTGCGCTGGAACAAATTCCGGAAGGGCACGAATTTTTTCTGTTGCTTCATAGCCATCCATTTCGGGCATTTGTAAATCCATCAGGACAAAGTCGAATCGGTCGTCGTCAGCAAGTTTCTCCAACGCTTCCATACCATTGCTGGCAACAACGACAGAATGACCGGCTTTTTCAAGTATCTTAATTGCAACCTTCTTGTTAATATAATTGTCTTCTACCAAAAGAACATGATACGATCGATTTTCAGAAAGCATTTCTTGAACCATGTCAGATGATTGATCCGGGTGAGATTCCGCACCAAGTTCGCCGAGAAATGTAAAATGAAACGTACTACCTTTCCCCAATTCACTATCAACCCAAACTTCTCCACCCATCAAATGTACCAATTTGCTAGTGATTGATAAACCGATCCCTGTGCCACCATATTTTCGTGTAAAGCTGCCATCTACCTGATAAAATGGGCTGAAGATGTCATTTAGTTTATCTGCTGCAATCCCGATACCGGTATCGGAAATATCGAACTGCAGTAAATAATGGGTTAGCTCATCACCACGAGAAAGCACGTTCTCCCGGAATTCCTGATTCAAATTCACATCCAATTTCACTTCACCATTATTGGTAAACTTGACGGCATTTCCGACAAGTTGCATTAATATCTGTCGCAACCGTGTCCGATCGCCTTTTATTTTCGATGGTACGTCCGATTGTATGTGGTGGGACATGCGAATATTTTTCGTTTTGGCCTGGATTAATGCATGATGTATGACTTCGGCGATAAGCTGTGTCAGATCGAACTCGGTTATTTCCAATCCAATGTTTTCATTTTCAATATCTGTTACATTCAATAGGGCATTCAATAATTCTAACAGATTGTTGGCAGACTGATCAATAATCCTTAAATATTCTTTCTGTTCAGTGGGAGAGTCAGTGTTTAGCGCTAAATCTGTCATTCCGAGAATGCCATTCATGGGGGTGCGTAATTCATGGCTCATATTTGCCATAAATTGACTTTTCACCTGATTGGCAGACTCTGCTGCAATTTTGGCGTGTTCAAGCGCTTCAGTGGTCCGCTTCATTTCAGTGATATCATGAGAAATACCAATAATTTTATCCAATTGTTGGTTTTCATTAAATATTGGGACTTTTGTGGCTGATACCCATCGGTTTTTCCCTCCGGGCAATCTTTCCCGCAATAGTTTGCCAATAATTGGTTGCCCGGTCTGCTTAATGTACAGATCATCTTCATTACAGATGGCGGCCTGTTCATCGGGAAATACATCATCGGCGGTTTTTCCGCAAATTTCTTTATAGGATTTTAAGCCAAGCATATTTTTTAAAGCTTTATTAATTTGGAGAAATTTAAAATCACTATCTTTAAAATAAATCAGATCGGGAATATTGTCCATAAGCGACTGGAGCAGGTCCCGTTCGGATTTTAGCTGATCTTTCATGATGGCGCTTTCCAACACGCCTTTTGAAAGTGAATATGTCATTAACAGAATGAAACTTAGAAATGAATACTCAAATAAATACGGGAAATGATAATAGCCTTCTGTAACAGCGAAATCACTGACAGCAGAAATTAGAAAAATAGCTGAGGAGAGAATTAGAGGAAGCGGTCTAGGATTATCAAAATTATGGCGCCGTGAATTCAATGCTGCACGGGCTAAATAATGGAGCATAGCAACCATTAATAATACAATTAACATTTCCGTGATTACACCGGATTTTATTTCATAAAATATGACCGTGTGGTCGAATGGGAAATGATGGATTTTAATACAAGGCGTGTCAAACTGCCATGACAATTTGCTCTTATCAAAAAGTGTTATAAAACTACCAACAACAGCAACGATTGAAATAATTTTAAGAGCCCGGTCTTGTCCCAATTTTGCATAATCATGAATAAACCAAAGCAGAAAGACTGTCCCCATGCAAGATGCAAACGGTTGTTTGGTTTGCCAAAAAGCTCCTTCCGCAAGTGAAGACGAGTTATAAAGCAAACTGGCCAAAATATCAAAGCATCCAATAAATAAGCTTGTTAGTGCCAGTAGTAAATTCTTTCGATATTGTCTACCACCTTTTATATAAATTATAAGATGGTAGAGACTAAGATAGAGAGATAATACGGCAATAAGAAGAGGTGGAAGAGCTACGAGTTTCATAGCTAACTATATTCCCTTTAATATTATGAATTCAATTAAATGTTTATTCAATGTTATCTGTTAAAAGTAAATTTCTGCATTCCATTGATTGTAATAGTACGTAATTACATTAGGTACTTTCCTGGATTTTTTATTTGCTTTATTTGCTTTATAATACCACCACCTACGGTGATAAAATTGCGCAAAACCCTTTACTCACTCCGTAAGGGGTGAACCGCCGCGCAAAGGATCAAGTATGCTATCGTCTTTGGTGGTGGTAATTGACTTATGAAAATGTGCAAAATACTTAATTTATTATCGGCCATGAAATAATAATGCTTAACTAACTTATAGTGTATCTGTAGGCAACGACATGCTATAATCGGCTGAGCCGTTTTCGCGTGTATTGGGCATTGGCCGCGTTTAACCAGTGCTTTAAGAGTATTAGATGAATTCATCGATTTTTTTCAATTTAATATGTGACCTTTCAGGATCATTTAACGACTTTATTATTGAAGGTGATTTGTGAGAAATTTTTTTGCAATCTTAATCTGGTTGTTTGAATTTTGTTCTAATAAACCACATCTGAGCTTTTCCTGATAATAGTATTTGACAGGAAAACCAATGGATGCCCCTACAATTGTTTTATAAATTTGGTACCATTTTTTTCAATGAATAAAAAACGTATTAATTTAATTTGCAGTAAAGGACTAACAACGCAAAATGAATATCTTATCACAAAATATTAACACACCATGTATTTATTTTGAAAATCAAATTTTTAGCAAACAGGAATTTCAAAATGAAATAAAACGATTGGCCGGATATTTTTTGAACCATATCGTTTCGCCATCGCCATTTATTGTTTTATTTGCACACAATCACATAAAGACAGCTATTGCATACTATGCAATATTGGAAGCGGGTAAAATAGCCGTTATTGTTGATCCCAAGATAAAACGACTCCAACTCAACGAGATAATCGGAGATGTTGATCCGGCTGTATTGGTAGAAATCAATCCGTTTAAAATTGCCTTTGATTTTGGTAAAGAGATTCGTTTTCGTAAACCAACGTTCGGCTTCACAATAAAATCGAATATAGATGAGGTCTGCACAATAGCCTATACGAATGCAGAAGATGGACATTTTAAAGGTGCGATGATTACCGAAACAAATATTTTAGCCATTATAGAATCATATCTCGTGCTTGATAATATTTCTGAAAAAGATATATTTTGTTCGCTGTTGCCATTTTACCACTTATTTGGACTTGTCTTTGGATTACTGATTCCTGTTTATGGTGGGATACCTTTTTTAATTTCTGATCTTAATCTATTAAATACTCCGGGTATTATTCAAGAACTTAATGCTGCACAGGTATCAATCCTGTATTCAATTCCTTCTCTTTATTATATCTTCAGCAAAACACCAAATTTAAAAAATCTGTTGCCATCGGTTAATGCCTATATAACCGGAGGCGTAAAGTTACCATTGCATATTTATGAACGATTCTACAACGTTACCGGCAAAAAGATTCGGGAAGGATATGGTTTAACAGAGGCTTCTCCCGGTTGTACAATGCATCCGATTGATATTGAAGTGAATCCGGAATCCATCGGAATACCACTTACGTGTTGCGATGTTAAAATTATGAGCGAGAATGATGTTGAGTTAGAGACTGGGGAAGTTGGCGAAATTTGTATTGAAGGTGACAATGTTTTTAAAGGGTATTTAAATTATGAAGAAGAATCAAATCGGGTACTTAAAAATGGGAAATTACATACTGGCGATTATGGAAAAAAAGATAGTAAAGGATATATTTATTTTTCAGGTTTGAAAAAAAACATGATCAATGTTGCCGGAATAAACGTCTATCCCAAGGCACTTGTACGTTACATGAAGTTACACGAAAATGTTGTTGACGTGGAAATTTTTAGCGAGAAATCAATTCTGCATGGACATACGGTCAGTTCAAAAATCAAATTAAAAGATAGTTCGATAATTGCCCAGAAAGAATTTCGAAGTTGGTGTCTTGAAAATATCTCCCAAAATATGTTGCCCAAGATCTGGAATTTTGATTGTTAAGACAATTTTTAATAGTGAAGTTAAAACTTTAACTAACCTAAAAAAGAAAGCCTGAATTATGAAAATTTGCCTGATAAATCCACAGTACAGCACCACAAACGATCCAACACTGTCGCAGATATTTGAACGTATTTCAAAAGTTTCCGGGTACGTTGAGTCGATTAAAAATGCGATAAGCTCCGGTTTGTTAATTATTGCTGCATTGACCCCCGAAGAACATGAAATTATTTTTGTGGATGACAACCATGAAGAAATTGATTATACTCAAAAATATGATATAGTGGGAATTTCAACCACAACTCAGCAAGCAACGCGGGCCTATGAAATTGCGGATGAATTTCAAAAACGAGGCATATCGGTTGTTATCGGGGGTATTCATGCCACGGTCATGCCACAAGAAGTTAAAAAGCATTGTGATGTTGTATTTATCGGCGAGGCAGAAGAAACATGGCCACAATTTCTGAAAGAGTTTGAAAGTAATCAACATAAGGAATTTTATCACTGCAAACATCCAGTTGATCTAAGCCAATCCACAATGCCGCGTTATGATTTACTAAACAAAGATTACTATAAAGTTATTTGGGTCCAAACAAGTCGCGGCTGTCCCCATGATTGCGAATTTTGTGCAGCGACAAAAATTTATGGATTTAAATACAGAACAAAATCTGTTGCCCAGGTTGTCTCAGAGCTTCAATACATAAAAAGGCTGTGGAATGACATAAAAATTGATTTTGCAGATGATAATTTATTTTCAAACAGAAAATATGCACGACGGTTACTAAGCGAAATTAAAAAGATGAACATTAAATGGTATGCACAAACTGATATTTCGGTTGCCAGGGATGAACAATTTGTTGAAGAAATTAAAGCGGCCGGCTGTTTAACACTGCTTGTTGGCTTTGAAAGCGTATCCCCCCAGAGCCTGGAAACAATCAATAAAAACCAATGGAAATTAAAGCAACTGCCGCGTTACCCGGAATCAATAGCTCTCATCCAGTCGAAGGGAATTGGGGTAATTGGCGCATTTATTATTGGTTTTGATACTGATACAAAGAATACATTTAATGATTTGGCAAATTTTATTATTGATAATAATATCTTCGTATCGCAAATCGCGATATTGACGCCATTCCCTGGCACTAAATTATATGAGAAATATAAGGCAGAAGGCCGGTTGATGGGTAAGAAATGGAGAGATTTCACCGGTTTGCAAGTAACATTTTCACCAAAAAACATGAGTATTGAGGAGCTTCAACACGCCCATTATGAACTTTATAGTAAAATATATAATGAAGAAGTCAGATTAAAAGTAATGGATCATTTTAAGAAGATTTGCATGAATAATTTGCTAAAAAAGAAACAAGCAGAACATAAATAATGCACTAATGGAAGGTGGCAGTATGAACGAAACAGTTTACAAAAGAACTCTTAAGGTGGTTGAACAAATTTCGGGCAGAAAAATTGATCACATCGATCCTGATGGCGAAATTAAAGAACAATTAACATTGGATTCCATTCAACTTGTTGAATTATTTGCAGCTTTGGAAATTGAATTTAAGGTTGATTTACCACTTGGTATGATGTCATTGGTAAATGCGGGCGAGTTTTTAGAACAATTGCATAATGTAGTTAATAATGGCACTAATTAAGATTAATCGAAAAGAATAACACTCAGTATACTTAAGATGTAAGGAAATTATTATGCAAATTTTTAGAGATGATATTATCGAAAGATATCAAGCAATGCAGGAAATGAAACATAAAGGATTCATTCAACAATATTTTAATGATTCAGTATATGCAGGGCGCACTGTATCTGTGAATGGGAAAAAACTATTAAATTTTATCAGTTGTAGTTACCTGGGTTTGGAGACAGATCCGATCCTCAAGGAAGGAGCTATTAAAGCGGCTCAGGAATTCGGAACTCAATTAGCATGCTCCAGAACGATTCTTTCTAATCCTTTATACATGGAGCTTGAAGATTTGCTCTCACAAATTTTTCCGGGTTATCAGGTTGTTACAACAACAACCACATTGGCACATTGTTCTGCACTACCTTTATTTATTGGAGAGAAAGATGCCATAATACTGGATGGCTACGTTCATAATAGCGTTCGTATGGCAGCGCAATTATGTAAAGCAAACGGTACATTTATTATGGTGACACGGCATAATGATATGGCCTTTTTAGACTATATGGTGCAGAAACTCATAAAAGAAGGATACAGAAATATTTGGTATTGTGCTGACGGAATTTATAGCTTACAGGGTGATAAACTCGATGTTTCGGGTCTTATCAATTTATTGAATAAGTACGGTAACTTTTACGCTTACGTCGATGATGCTCATGGTGGTAGTTGGACCGGGAAAAATGGTTCTGGGTATGTGTTAGGGCATTATAGACAGCATGAAAAAATGGTTGTTGCCATTTCATTTTGCAAATCATTTTCTGGCGGTGGTGGCGCCCTTATTTTGCCGAATGAAGAATGGGCGAAGGTTATCCGATCGCTAGGACAGACGATGATGTTTTCAGGACCAATTCAACCACCCACACTAGGAACATTGGTCGCTTCTGCAAAACTTCATCTTTCTGAAGCAATAATTGAATTACAAGCAGAGTTGCTCGAACTCATACTTCATTTTCGTAGCCGCTGTGAAGTGTTAGGAATACCATTATTTTCTAAAGATGAAACTCCCATCCAAATCATTGAAATAGGTGATGAAGCAAAAACAATATCGATCATGGAACAATTAATAAATAATGGATTCTTTTTAACAGCAGCGCTCCCACCAAGTGTTGCAAAGGGAAATGAAGGAATTCGCATAACGATTACACGACACGTCAATAAATCGGATATTTCATCATTATTAGATAATATTAAAACGATATTGTAGCATTTTGGGGAATTTAGATTTTTCGATACCGTATATCGTCAATATAACAGTTCTTTAATCCTAATGTCTAATATAGCCCACTCCGATAGCAGTTGGGTTTTTACTGGCCCTGTGTAAAATCATAATACTAGTTGCATTTCGAAAATTAATTTGTTATATTAGGCACTAACATTCATCAAAGTTGATGGCAAACTGCTGTTCAGCAAACCGAGTGTTAAGAATAAAGAAATTAAAATTGGATTAAGAGAGCAGCTTACCGAATTATCCCATGAGTAAAGAGAAAAAGCAACCCACCGTAACCGTCAATACAGCATGGTGTAAGGGATGTGGTATTTGTGTGGAATTCTGCCCACAGGATGTGCTGGCATTGGACGGACAGTATGCGTCCGTTGTAAATATAGATCGTTGTACTGCCTGTGGCATGTGCGAAATACGCTGTCCTGATTTTGCCATTACTGTGGAAAAATCATCATAAAAGGTCATACTAATGTCTAAAGAACCGCGACCGGATGTTGGAAAGAATGTTCGGGTGATGACAGGAAATGAAGCCTGTGCCGAAGGTGCATTAGTCGCAGGACTTTATTTTTATGCCGGGTACCCCATTACTCCTTCATCGGAAATTGCTGAAGTGCTATCGGAACGATTACCGCAAATTGGCGGTAAATTTATGCAAATGGAAGATGAAATCAGTGCGATGGGCGCTATTATAGGGGCATCGCTTACTGGCGCCAAAGCTATGACAGCGACAAGCGGCCCGGGATTTTCGCTTAAACAAGAAAATCTTGGCTACGCATCAATCGCTGAAGTACCGTGTGTGGTTGTTAATGTAATGCGTGGTGGTCCCAGTACCGGGCTGCCCACATTGCCAGCCCAGGGAGATGTGATGCAAGCCCGCTGGGGAACGCATGGCGATCATCCGATTATTGCAGTGGCGCCGACCAGCGTATTGGAAGTGTTTATGCTGACCATCCGTGCATTTAATCTGGCAGAGCGCTACCGTGTACCGGTGATTCTGCTGATGGACGAAATAATCGGCCATACCAGTGAGAAAGTCATATTACCGGATGCTGCTACTATTGAAATTTGGAACCGACAAGCGCCGACAGTTGGGCCGGATGAATATCTGCCCTATAAAATTACAGAGTCCGGTGTGCCGCCGATGGCTAAATTTGGCGAAGGTTATCGCTTCCATGTTACCGGTCTCGTTCATGATGAAACCGGATTTCCTACCAACAATTCCGTTCAGATCAACAAATTTTTAGGACGATTGAATAGTAAAATTGATCGTCATGCCGATGAAATCATAACCGTCACCAGCGATTTGCAGGAAAATGCCACGGTAGGTGTGTTTGCTTACGGTTCAACCGCACGTTCCGCCAAACGGGCTGTGATGTTAGCGCGCCAGGAAGGTGCACGGGTAGATTTTATTAATCCGACAGTGCTATGGCCGTTTCCTGAAAAACAGGTGTCATCGCTTGCTGAACGTGTTTCGAAAATCATTGTTCCTGAGATGAATTTGGGACAAATGGCTCATGAAGTGGAGTGGGCTGCACGAGGCCGCGCGGACATTGTTAAAATAAATCGAATTGATGGAGAACCCATCAAGCCGGATGACATTGTAAAGGCGATTGTGGAGAATGCCTGATGTTTGATTATATGAAATATATGCGGCAGGACAAGTTGCCGCTTATTTGGTGCGCTGGCTGTGGCGATGGTATTGTGCTAAAATCCATGCTACGGGCGATCGACAAAATTGGTCTTGATCAGAATGAAGTCTGTATGGTTTCCGGTATCGGTTGTTCCAGCCGTTTGACCGGATATGTGGATTTCAACACCTTGCATACGACACACGGTCGGGCAATTCCATTTGCGACGGGTGTGAAAATGGCCAAGCCGGAATTGACAGTAATTGTTGTTACCGGTGATGGTGATGCTACCGCTATTGGCGGCAACCATTATATCCATGCCGCCCGGCGAAATATTGATATTACGGTGATTCTGTTCAATAATAATATCTATGGAATGACCGGCGGCCAGGTATCGCCGACCACGCCGATTGGTAAGAAAGCAAGTACTGCGCCGTTTGGCAATCCTGAAAACTCATTTAATATCAGTGGACTGGCCGAAGCAGCGGGCGCAAGCTTTGTTGCTCGCGGAACCGTTCACGATGCTATTCCTCTGGAAAAATATATTGAAAAAGCCATTCGTAAAAAGGGATTTTCGGTAGTTGAAGTTATGACACCCTGTCCGACTGCCTATGGCCGAAGAAATAAATTGGGAAATGGCGCGGCAATGATAAAGCAATTAAAAGAAGATACCGTACCACTCTCCAGGGCACAGAAAATGTCGGATGAAGAATTGCAGGACAAAATTATCACCGGCGTATTAGTAGATGTCGAACGACCGGAATATACTGATAACTATCAAAAATTAATTGAACGCTTTAAAGGGTAGATTGCATGAGTTTTCGATACGAAATTCGTCTGAGTGGTGAAGGTGGGCAGGGTCTGGTTTTGGCTGGAAAAGTTCTGGCAGAAGCTGCTGCTATCTATGACGATAAAAACGCAACACAAAGTCAATCGTACGGCCCCGAAGCCCGCGGCGGCGCTTCACGATCGGAAGTGATTATTTCCGATGAAGACATCGATTATCCAAAAGCGACAAATATTGATTTATTACTGGCCTTTACACAAGAATCGTGTAATCGTTATTCGAAAGATGTGCGGAATGATGGCATCATAATTATAGATGAAAATGCCGTCACCAAACTCCCGGAGGGTTCTTTCCGGATTTATGCGGTGCCGATTATTGATGTGGCACGTGATAAAATCGGTCGCGTAATGGTCGCGAATATAGTTGCATTGGGTATTATTGCTTCGTTTATCAAAAATGTTGTTTCTGAGGAAGCTATTGAGGCCGCAATTTTATCCCGAGTGCCAAAAGGAACAGAACAACTAAATCTGAATGCATTTCAGGTTGGTTTGGAGTTGGGGAAAAAAATTGCCGCCTGAGCCTGTTGCAATTCTAAAATAGCTTGTCCGGGCCCTGATGGTTATATTTTATCCGCACAATCATGACATGAATCCCCCTTTTGTTTCCTCATTCGGGAACAGAATACCCAGTAACGTGTACGCATCTGTGGAACATTAACAGAATTCATCCCTTCTGCTTGAACCGAATCCCTGGCCGAATATATTTAATGAATTCGGTCAGTTTAATCGAAATAATACAATCAAAACTGAAACTCACCATTTAAAATTGCTACGCAGGTATTTGCATGCAACCCAGACTCGAACGGCTCAGAGAACGTGTCAATATGCTTTCAAATCATCATCAGAAATTCATTCGTACGATCGAACGCTATGGTGAAGAGCTAATCGACCGTCTTGAATCTATGGGTCGGATTGAAGATGTTCATCTTTGGAAAAACGCCTATAATCTGTCCGAAGAAATGGATGTTGTGATTAGCATCGCAACCGACGAAAAAGAGAAATGCCGTTTTTTGGGTTGTTATTATGCCTTCCAGATTTTACACCTCAATTTACGTTCGATTGATGTGATGATGTTAAATCTAACGCGCGAAGATGACCGAATTGCGGTGTATAAACGATTTATGCTCACCTTCGGCCACGAATTTCGTGTGCTGACATCTACTTATATGATGAAATTGCTGAATTTATTTTTTGAAGGCAAGGAGCATCCCGAATTTGTTATTTGTAGTGTCGGCAGCCTGGCGCATCAGGATGATCTGGATATCGGTATTATCGACGACGGGACCGGTCGCCGTGATGTGCTTAATCTAGGGATCGGCAAACTCCGGCACGAAATGTTAAAGTTTGCTACGGAAATGCACATGTATCTGTCGGAACATGTAGGGGAACAGAATTATTCGGCCTCCATCGATGAGTATAAAAAACTGCTTGCTCCGAAAATCGGTGATTTTGTTATTATCAGCGAAATGTTGACTGCATTTCCCATTCTGGGGAATTCGCAGCTATTCAAGCAGTTCGAGCGTAAGGTTACACGTCGATATTACTTTCAAAACACCCGTAATAATCTGTATCACGAAGGATTTTTGCGTGGCATTCTTGGCGAAGTTCGTTCGTTAATTATTCGTCAGATGAGTGACCATGCATTAAATCCCAAAGATGATGGCCTGCGCATGTTGCTGGGAATGATCCTGGTCGGGCGTACTGTTTTCCGTATCTATCATGGACACCGCTGGCAGGTGTTGGAAGAACTTTGCCTGCGTAATCCCGAGCGGAAAGATATTTATGACCAGCTCGAAGAATCGGTTACGTTTATCGAGGCGTTTCGACATGTATATCAGCTATTTGTTGCCCAGGAAGAAGAAATCCCGCTGGACGATCCGACAATTCAGGACCAGTTGGCGCTCGTCGCCCGAACATTGGGATATCGTGATGTTGGCGCTGTAAAAGCGTGGGATCATCTATTGATTCACTATCACGAAAAGGTGGAGATGGCCAAAATCGCGTCCGCCAAAATGTTGAACCAGATCACCGAACACTTAAAGCTGGTCAGCAGATTTACTCCATTAATTAATCATGCGTCGGTGCAACCACTGAAACGTCAGCATGATATCAACCTTGCAGTTGAATTCCTGCGTCATTCTGTTTTTTTTACCGGCGCTAAGTTTTGGGATGATTTATTGGAAACAATTGCTACGCCTGGAAACCTGGCACTACAAAATTTTGTCCACGATATCCAGACATTACCTCCGCGGATACGTAACCGCATCATCCATATGTTCGGGGAAATTGTCCCGAAGGCAACGTATGCAATGTTATATTTTATGGTTCGCCTGTACGAGAACCGGCGTCGACTTAATTGCGATGAATTATTTGAGGAACTCTCTAACAGTTTTCTCGACCATCTGGCTGATTATCCCGAGCATACATTGCGGATTGCCAAAATATTTAATCATTTCCCCAAATTGATTAACGACTATTTGCTAACTTTGCACGGCGAGCAAAAGCAAAAATTTCTTGATTTGTTAAATGGTGACTTGTGGTCGCGCGAGGATAATCTGGCCAAAGATGGCCTGGTTCATCTCTGTGGATTGCATTTCAGCAATAGTCTCTATTTTAAGCGATTTTTTGTTCGTGTTATCAATAATTACCCTGAATACATTCAATACCTGAAAGATTCTAATGCGCTGCAGCAAATTGCCAAGGGATTTTTAGGAAATATCGATAGCCTGCCTACTTACAAGGAAAAGAAAAAACAACTGGGCAACTTTTATGATCTGGAATTTTTGCGTCTCGGTCTCGAAACATTAAAAGGGGTGCCGATACGGATTATTAATGTGGAGTTTACTGAATTTTCGGATATTTATATTCAAATGTTGTTTGACATTTGTAAACAACAAGTGGATGAAGAAATTGGCACTACCATTCATACGAAGGATTTGTTTGCCATTTTTACCGCAGGTGGCCATGCGCGTGAACAGGCGTTCGATGATGATTATGATATACTTATTGTTCTGAATAATAACGATGAAGATGTCGTGAAATATATGAACCGAATTGTCACTGCCATGAATGCTGAAATCATTAAACGCGGCACCATGCCACACTATCGGTTTGCCGATCATTTCGGACGCTATATTACACTCGTCGATGAACTGGACGAATTTTTCAAGGAACCATCGGATCATTCATTTATTGACAAGTCGCAGATTTTAGGATCACGCATGATTGTGGGCAGTAGCAAGTTCGAACGGCAATTTGAGGAGCGGATTATTCGGCCACATATTTACGATCAGTCGGAAACCTACATTAAACATATGATTGAAGAGATGCATTCCCGACATCAGGACAAACGGAACCTGCATGAATCGATTAAAAACGTGAAAGAGGCAGTTGGCGGACTTCGCGATATTGAGACGATTTTGTTAATCTATAAAGCCAGATACCAGCTTCGGGAACCGATTAATCGTCGACTTTTAACACACCTGATAGAACTTGTACCACAGCATGCAAAACACTTGCAGGCGCTGGACGATGCGTTTAGTTTTCTGAAACATTTGCGTGATCTGTATCGTTTAACTGTATCCGCTGGCGATAAGATAAACGAATCATACCTCGGCCCTGCGGCAACGATTATGGGCTTTCATAGCTCTTCGTCAGCATCCGCTCAAAAACAACTGGTCGATCGGTTCCATCAAACCATGCTGCACGTGGCTATGCGAATAAATTTCATTGTGAACGATATTGAAGGCAACGGTGTTTGAGTGTTAGCCGTTAAAGCCTATCGCATAGCATTACATTTCGTAACAGAATTTATGTCAGTTTGGGATTACACGCTGAGAAAATAGTTTTAGATTGATTTAAAACAGACTTGCTTCGGAGAATTACTCGTGCGAGATATTCAGAGCGAACAGGATGATCGAAATATTGAAATTGATCGGGTTGGGGTGAAAGACCTCAGCTATCCTATTAGTCTTTCCGATAAAACCCACGGTCAGCAACATACCATTGCTATTGTTAATATGTCGGTGAGCTTGCCGCACCATTTCCGCGGGACGCATATGAGCCGCTTTATAGAAGTGCTTAACCGTAACCGCCGCGAGCTGGATATTCACAGACTCGGGACGATTCTCAAGGAAATGAAAGATGTGTTGGAAGCCGAATCCGCTCACATGGAATTGGAGTTTCCGTATTTTATCGAAAAAGAGGCGCCTGTATCCAAAGCGCAATCGTTAATGGAGTATAAATGCCGGTTTGTCGGTTCGATGACCGACAAACCGCATATTTCACTCGGTGTGAAAGTGCCGGTGTTAACACTATGTCCCTGTTCCAAAGAAATTTCCGTTCATGGCGCTCATAACCAGCGCGGAGTAATCGATGTACTGGTGCGATTTAAGGGGCAACTCTGGATTGAAGATATTATCGACATGGTTGAAGACTGTGCTTCAGCAAAAGTGTATTCGCTGCTCAAACGGGAAGATGAAAAATACATTACCGAAACTGCATACGAAAATCCGACTTTTGTTGAAGACGTGGTGCGCAATGTTGCCCAACGGTTTAATGAGACAGATAATATCACATGGTACCGGGTGGAAGTAGTCAGTTTTGAAAGTATTCATCATCATAATGCATATGCAGTGGTTTCGTCGGATGATTAAACAAATTTTATTGATTCATAAAACAGGTTTTTCAAAAAAACTGGTTTGTATTATTAAACAAAGTCGAATATAATTTTAACAGACAGACGCAATCGTGCCAACCATTATTACTCACGCGTACACCGGAATGATCGGTGCATCCATATTCACGTCGAAGGTATCGAAACTAAAGTTCTGGCTGCTTTCAATTGTCTGTCCGGTCATACCGGATTTTGACGTAATTGGATTTAAACTTGGCATCCCCTACGCAAATTTTTGGGGGCACCGCGGATTTTTCCACTCTTTAGCGTTTGCGTTTTTAGTAGCAGTCGTTGCTACTATAATTGTCATTAGTGTTCAAAATGTATTCACCAGGAAAGGATTCGGATTCCTTTTTTACTTTTGGGTACTGACTGCAAGCCACGGCATACTTGATGCCATGACATCCGGCGGGCTGGGGATTGCGCTGTTAGCGCCGTTTGACAATACACGTTATTTTTTCCCTTTCACCCCAATTGCTGTATCTCCGATTGGTGTGAGCAGATTTTTTAGCGCCTGGGGATGGCGGGTGATGAAAAGTGAATTGTTATGGGTGTGGGCGCCATTAGCTGTTGTGTTACTTTGCCAAAAATCCCTGCGGGTGATAATGCGAAAATAATAACAGGTTGAAAGAAGACGGGGCTGCATTAAAAGTTGTCTCACGCCTCATCCTGAGCGGAGTCGAAGGATGACAAGTTATAATAAAACAGCATGCTTCGGCTTCGGACAACATGAAGATTGCCTGTAATTCCTGACTTTTTATATAGCCCAGTATGATTGAATTGAAAAATACGAATTGAATCAAAAAACGAATAAATTAACTTAGATTGAACTACTTATGAAAAGGAGCGAACACATGCAACGAACGCTTGCGATTTTGAAGCCGGATTGTGTACGAAAAAATTTAGTCGGAAAAGTGCTTGCCCATTTGCAGGAAGCCGGATTTAAAATTGTGGCCATGAAAATGGTTCACCTGAATGCCAAAACAGCGGGCGAATTTTACGCGGTTCATAAACAGCGTCCGTTTTTTAATGATCTGGTAAAATTCATGACATCCGGTCCCTGCGTACCATTGGTGTTGGAAAAAGAGAATGCCATTCAGGATTACCGTAAAACGATTGGCGCCACCGATCCTGCTCAGGCAGATGAAGGTACCGTGCGGAAACTGTATGCGGATAGCAAAGAACAGAACATTGTTCATGGCTCGGATTCTCCGGAATCGGCTGCCTATGAAATTGCTCACTTTTTTTCGAATGCAGAACTGGTGGATAATTTCGGCGCTTAATTCAATCATATGATTATTGAAAAAACAACCTGGCCAATGCAACGGGATTCATATTATAAATCGCGGGCATTGGCCTTTTTTTGAGGAAGGAAAAATAATGAGTCGATTTGCTACGAGGTTTTTTATTCTTTTACTATTCTGCGTATCTGTTACAAATCTATTTTCAAAAGAATCCCCAAAAATGCTGGCGCAAATTTCCGGCGATGAAACTGATTTAATTCGCGACATCCAACAGTTACCCGCGACCCTGCACTTACGCACTGATTCCTATATTATGGTAACGCTTCCTGAATCAGCGTTGGCGGATGTTGAAAAACTGGGTTACACCGCGACAATTATCGATCGCCAGCCCGGCGATGTTGCGTCCTATTATTGGGTGACGCCAGCAGGCCGGCAGTCGCTCAACGCGTTGCCTGCTGGTGCGCAAGCGGTCTATCATAGCGATCGCGATGCTATTATCAAATCGGATAGTGATCCACGCGCACTATATTGCAAATCAAAATTAAACGTTACCCAACTTTCAGCGGATGGACTCCCCTGGCGACAAACCAAAGCTGCGATCGGCGGGCAAACGGCTGTCACAGAAATTAATGACCAGGTCATTACGGCGCTGGTGAATCGTGTGTCCATGGGAATGCTGGAGGCGGGATTGTTACGATTGCAGGCATTTGTGACGCGCTGGTCCGGTTCGGATTCCGTGTATGCCGCCGGTGACTGGCTGGTAAAAACGTTTCGTGAATATGGCTATGATGATGTGAAATTCGATACGCTGCGAAATCGCGTAGAGGGGAAGATACAGCGCAACGTCATTGTCACAAAACGGGGCAAAACTCAACCGGATAAAATTGTTATGATCGGCGGGCATTACGATTCGATTGTGCACGATGGCTCTGATCCGTTTATTTCCGCACCCGGCGTGGATGATGATGGCACCGGAACAATTGCAACTTTGGAAGCCGCACGAGTATTGGCTGATATCGACCTGGATAAAACCGTGATTTTTGCCTGCTGGGCTGCTGAAGAACAAGGGCTTTATGGCAGTACCGATTACGTAGCCAAAGCGGTCGCGCAAAATCTTGATATTGAATTGTACATCAATTTTGATATGATTGGTAATCTGGATGAATCCGATCCGATTCGTAATTTTAGTGTTGAAACCAATACTGCCTCGATGGCCTACGCCGAGTTGATGGCCGAGATGGCGCAACGATATACAACCCTTGTACCGGATATTTTCGGAGCTGGTGGTGGCAGTGATCATGTGCCGTTTATGCAAGCGGGCTACTCAATTGTGTATGGTGAAGAGGGCGATTTCAGTCCTAATTGGCATCGGCAGACCGACACAATTGATAACATCGATCTGGAGTATTTCCTGGAAACCACTCGTTCAGGAATTGCAACGCTTGCCCAGGTAGCCGGGCCGCCGGACCAGTTCAATTTGCCTTATCTAACCTTTAAAAGTATCCAAATCGATGACGATCAGGAAGGGCAGAGCAATGGTAACAATAATGGTTTTGTCGATCCCGGCGAAACGCTGGAACTTTCTCTGCAATTGCAGAATGTCGGCAATCTGAATGCAGATGCCTCCGCGGTTGTTATTCATTCAGATAATAATAACGTCGACATTTTATCAGCATCTGCATCATTCCCGGCGATCGCTGCCCTTGATTCAGCGGCTGGCAGTGTGCCGCTTGTTGTACATGTTTCCGAAAACGCTGCCAACAATGAATCCTTTGTATTCAGTATGCAAATTTCGGCTACGGATGGACAAATATGGGAAGCATATTTTTCAATCAAAGTTCAGCAACCGGAAATTGATTTTGTCAGTTACGCGATCGATGAATTGGCTGGTGACGGTGATGATATTCCCGAAGCCGGTGAAACATGCAAGCTGAGCGTTTACATTAATAATCAGGGTGTTCGGTCTGCACAGGGCATAACAGCGTCAATTTCCACCACGGATCCGGATATCGAAATTGTAACAGCCCAGGGGAGCTTTGATGACATGGCAATTGGCGCCCACATAAACAATAAAGAAAATCCGTTCGTTTTTTCGATTAGTGATCAGGCGCTGCCACATGCCATTAGTTTCCGCGTTCAGCTTTCCGAGGGAGAAGGGTACTATCAGACCGAGTTTAATGTATCAATTTTATTGGACCAGGGTCCAGTGCTGATCGTTGCGGATGACGGTCAGAACGACAACCGTGATGTTTATTTAGACTTGTTTTATGGCCTGGGTGTGCCGCTTCAACTGTGGCACGTGGCCAGCATGGGTGAAGTCCCGCTCGATATGTTGCTAAATTATAATGATGTATTCTGGTATACCGGTGGTGACGCAAAATCTGTGTTGAGTGAATCCGACAAGGCAAATCTGAGCCAATATCTCGATCAGGGGGGACACTTGTTCATGACCGGTGATTTTATTGGCATGCGCCTGAACAATACCGCATTTTTAACAGACTACCTGCATGCATCATTTGTGAGTGTGCAAATTCAATTGCACAATTTAATCCGCGCTGAAAATCCCGTCACAGATATTCAAAATATATCACTCGATCGTTCCGGCAGCAATTGGCCGACTGAAATCGATCCGGTTGCACCTGCAGTTCCGATTTATAAATACAATCCAAATACCAGTGAGGGTCCGGGAATTATTACGTCATCAGGAACTGCTGCTGTGGCGTGTGATAATGGCATATCCAAAGTAATTTTTTGTTCGTTTCAAGTGGAAGCGATTCTGGATGCTGCAAAACGTGAAGAATTAATTATGGATGTGCTTGATTGGTTCAACGGCGCCCCAATCGATTTGCGCTCAGAGATTGAATTCGACTCATTTGAGGTCGAAGATGATTCATCCGTAATTAGCGTTGGGGACGGTGATGGATATATCAATCCCGGTGAAACTGTAGCGTTATTTCCAGTTCTAAGAAATAAGGGTACATTAGCTGCGATCAATGTCGCAGCAACACTTTCGCTGCAAAATGAATATATAACGCTCATGGATTCGACCAGCGAAATAAGCGAAATCCCGACAGGACAAACTGTGCGCAGCGACGAACCGTTTGTCGTTCATGTTGATGAAAATGCCCCACAAATGCATGAAGTGACAGCGACGATAACTGTTACCGATTCATCCGATCAAACATGGACGCTTGCCACATCCGTCAATATAACTCAGAGCAATACGATCTCCGGAATTGTCATTGATTTTGAAACTGGTGAGGGAATTGCCAATGCAACTGTTTTGTGCTATTTAGAAGCAAGTGAACTGGTGGCGCAAGCTGATGCCGATATGAACGGCTGGTTCCGAATGGCGGTGCCGGAGGGTACATATGCTATTGTAGCTGAAGCCGATGGATATGTCGACTCGGAGGCGATGATTGTCACCGTACCGCCGGATACTTCATTGCGAATTGTGATGACGTCACCAGCTCTGTCGCTGGATACGGATTCGCTGCAAATACAACTTGATGGCGGTGCACAGGCGAATCGCACGATCATGATAGCAAATACCGGCAGTGGCAAATTGGGTTATGTGATTGTTCCATCGCCAGCCTCATTGGGAAAACAGAGTGGCGCGGCAAAAGCCACAATTTTAAAACCATTGAAAATGAATAAAAACATGTTTCCTGCGGTTACAGCACCCATATTAAACAAGTCAACAGATTCGGCACCGGCTTCAGAACGGTGGCAATTAATATGTGAAGATTCCAGTGAAGTTGTTGATGGGCTTGATTTGAATGAGCTTTATATTCAGCACACCAATACAATGCTTTATTTCAAACAAACGTCGCATCACCAATGGGTAAATTTCAGCAATTACTATTTATTCCTGGTGTTTATGGATTGTGACAACGACCCGACCACAGGCATTAAAGTCTCTGGAATTGGTGCTGAATACGCAGTTACTCTCGGCGCTCGCGGAAATTATGTACTGCGTTGGGATGCACAACAAACCGACTTCATCCCGGTTGGCGGAAATCCTGTACCGTCACATAGCGTGCTGCCGCAGATCGGTGATAGTCTGGAGGTTGGTTTCGCGCGTTCGTCGATAGGTAATCCGCCAAATTTGAAGTTTATAAGTGTGGCAATAGATGCCAGCGGCCTGATTCTGGATGCTGCCCCGGATCAACTGCCATACATTCCTTACTATTTTCAGGATGTGCCCTGGCTAAAACTCAGCCGACAGTACGGCCTGTTGCACGCCGGAGACTCTCAAACTATGGATGTTCTGTTTGATGCGTCGCAATTAACCGATGGTTTGTATCAAACAATCCTTACGATTTTCTCGAATCAACCAAGCGCCGAATGGCGCACCATTCCGGTCACGCTGCAGGTCGGGACGTCCGGTATTACAGACATGAACGGAGCGATTCCTTCCACATTTGCCTTACAGCAAAATTATCCCAATCCATTTTCCGTTGCTCAATTCGGCGTGGATGGAACGATGATTCGATTCCAGTTGCCGCAGCCGGAATTTGTCACGTTGAAAATTTACAACGTATTGGGTCAGGAAGTCGCCTCGCTGGTGCACCAGGATTTACCGGCTGGTTATCATCAAATTCGCTGGAACGGTATTTCCATGACCGACGTGCCGACCACGACCGGCTTGTATATTTACAAATTGCAGGCAGGCACGTTTTCGCAGAGCAAAAAGATGATGATTGTGAGATAGGGAATTATTTTGGTCATCCGGGAAAGGTTGGCTTTCCCGGATGGTTCTTTAGTAAAATGAGATTATTTACTTTGGCTGTTATATTCTATATCTTTATTATCACCAAGTTATAAAAAATGTATTTGCAATTATTTCCAAAAATTAGTATGTTCATTCATAGCATGAATAAAAGTAATTGACTGGATTGTTTATGAACGCAAGAACAAAAGTACGGTTAGACCCAGTTGTCATGGAATATAGCACTGGAGTGCAGAGAAATTTAGGGTCACGTCTTAAAAAATTATATCTGTTTGGCTCCCGTGCTCGGGGTGATGCCTGGGAAGGTTCGGACTATGATTTTGCATTGGTTGTTGATAAGCGTGATTCGGAATTGGATAATACAATTTTGGACATCAGCGTGATGCTTTTGGACCAATATGAAGTATTAATATCTACCCAGGTTTTTACCGAATACGAATGGAAATTGGAGCACAAGTTTCCATTGGGTATAAATATTCTCAACGAAGGAATTTCATTCTTATGACATTGCCGGAAGAAATCAAATCCGCGCTAAATACAGCCGACGAAAAGTTGTCTGCAGCAAAAGTGCTATTGAAAGCAGAACATTTTTCAGACGCTGCATCACGAGCCTGCTACTGTGCATTTCATTGCATCTCCGCTGTTCTACTTTCGAAACACCTTACTTTTTCCAGTCATGGACAGGCGATTGTAGCTTTTAATCGGGAGTTTGTGAAGACCGGTGTTTTCCCTAAGCATTTTAGTCGCTGGTTGATCAAGATGCAAAGTGACCGGGAAGCCGGCGATTATCGGGCACGGTCACCAATTGGAGAACAGATTGCTATCGATGACACCAAAATGGCGGCAGAAATACTATCAGTATGCCGTCAATATCTCGAGTCACAATTCCCAGTATAATATTATATCACATTGTATGATTGTTTGCTTAAGCTTGCTAAAACATCATTTGGAACCAAGCTAAATATTTTAAATGAATTAATAGTGCAAGATTCGGATTCTGTGAAAATTGGTGACTATCTGTTTTCATTTATATAATACGGCTAACCATTGTTACAAATAAACAATCAATTCCTACCTTAAAAAAAGGAGACCGTAAATGCCTTCCCGATCCTATCAATCCCTATCGGAATTATCTTCTATCAATCGCCGGCAATTCCTGAAAATAGGTGCAGCCGGCAGCGCTGGTCTTGTATTGGGCAATCCTGCACATTGGGCGCAGGCGCAGGATTCGACGCCGCCGAAAACAAATATTGACGATGCATTATCGGTTCCCAAACATTCACTTAGTGTTCCCGGTGTTTGTCCCGGAAAAGTTGTAGAAATCCATTCACCTGAGGCGATGAAGAATGGCCAGTTTCAGGCAGATGTGATCGCTGAAATGATTCAACGTGGCATCACAAACCTGACTGGTAAAGATATGAAGGCGAGTTATGAATTGCTGTTCAAACCCACGGACGTGGTCGGCATCAAAGTCAATCCCGTCGGTCCGGGATTGATCAGCACCCGGTTGGAAGTGGTGAACGCGATCATCGATTGGCTGGAGACGAATGGATTGCCGCGGAATCAAATTGTTATTTGGGACCGGTTCGATTACATGTTGACCGACGCCGGTTTTACCCCGGAGCGATTCCCCGGTGTCCGCATTGAGGGCCTGCAAACGATGGATGAAGCCGCGGCTGGCGGCGAAACCGATGATAACAGCCGTTGGTTAACAGCAGATGGCAAACATGTCAGCGAAGCGAAATTCGATCCCGATGTGTACTATTGGGCGGATGTCGAAGCGCCACAGGATAATCCGTATTTGAATCAACATGTGTTCAACGGACAGTATTCCTATTTTGGTAAGCTGCTTACACAGGAAATCACCAAAATCATTAATGTTCCGGTGTTTAAAAATACCGGTAACGGTATTTCCATGGCCACAAAAAATCTTGGTTATGGTTCGATCTGTAATACGGGTCGGTTGCATCGTCCGTTGTTTTTTAATGTTTGCACGGAAGTGATCGCGTTTCCGGCAATTCGCGATAAACTTGTATTGAATATCACCGACGGATTGCGTGCTCAGTACGACGGCGGCCCGATGCCGGTGGCTAATTTTACCTGGGAATACAATCGGCTGTTTTTCGCGACTGATCCGTTTGCGTTGGATATGATCTGCCATAATTTGATTATGGAGAAACGCAAGGAAATGCAGGTGAATGTAAACGAGCATCCGCGTTTTACCGAGTACTTGCGCTATGCAGAAAAACTGGAATTGGGAATCACGAATCCGGAGAAGATTGAACATGTACAGGTTTCATAATTTCCCAAATTGGTTGATGATTGTATTCGGTATGCTGATGGTTTCATTTAGCGGAACAGCGCGGGCGATTGAACTACCGCCGGACAATTTTGTGGATGCCTGGACCCGATCAGGCACGGCTGAACGATTTGCAGCAGAAAATCTGTACGGCCGCATTGATGGCGGCGCTGAATTATTCCTGGAATTCGGCTTCGAATCACTGACCTGTCAACAATATATGCATGGCGGTGCGGAAATCGGCGTGGAAGTTTATGCCATGAGTGAACCGGATGCGGCATTAGGGATTTATCTTGCCAAGTGTGGGGCAGAAAAACCGCTGCCGGAAATTGACGTTCGCAATACCGGCAGCGCCTATCAGATCATGCTTGTTGCGGATGTCTATGTGATTTTCATCAACAATTTTACAGGTGATGAAAACCTTCTGCCAGTGATGACTGCATGCGCGTGTCAACTCATAGAAACCATTCAACCGAAATCCCATGTTTCCATATTGGAAACATTGCCAACTGATCATAAAATCCCTGGAAGAGAATTCCTGTTTCGCGGACCGTTTGCGTTGCAACCAATTCATACATTCGGGGAAGGTGATATATTCTTGCTGCAGCGGCAAATTTTTGGTGTTGGTGCACGTTATCAGGAGGCAAACGGCACGACCTACACTTTATTGCAGATCGATTATAAAACACCGGATGCTGCGGACCTGGCTTTCCGAAATGTATACACACATCTGGATTCGTACCTGACACCGTTAGATAAAACATCGTCCCAATTAATTTTTCAGGATTACAAACAGAAATACGGAATCATTGAACGCTCTGAAAACCGGCTGCGGATTACCATTCACCTTTTGGAAAGCCCGATTAAAATGCAGTAAGCCAGATAATTATTGCGTTCCAAAAATTTGGGCATAGCGAATCTTATAAAAAATGATGAAATGAACTACTAAACTCTCATCGAAATGGAGACGACTAATGAAACGATTCAGCCAGCGATTGAAGGTTCGGTCGTATGAACTGGATGCCCAGGGACATGTCAATTATGCTGTTTATCTGAATTATCTGGAGTACTGCCGGGTGCTTACACTCGAACAGGTGGGATTGCCATTTGAGGCGTTTATTGCTAAAGGAACGTTCATTATCATCGCCGAAGTGCATGCCAAATATCTGGCGCCGGCGTTTTTAGGGGATGAATTGGACGTGACCATGGAAGCATTAACCGCCGGACGCACCAGCATGACATTTCGTCAGGACGTTATTAATGTAAAATCGGGGAAGACAATTTTTACGGCGGATATCGTTGCAGTGTTTATTAACAAGGCAGGCAAACCGATCGCTATGGATGATGAATTCAGGAAGGTGTTCGATTAGTTTCCACTCAAAAAGGTGTGACATGCACGTGCTACGCACTTTGAATGTGCGCAGCACGTTTTTTAGGCCATAAATTTTTGAATGGAGACTTTTATCAGATTTCAACCGGCAAGAAAAAGCCGATTTAACGATAAAAATCGTGGCGTTCGGGTATCCAGTTTAGTCAGGAAAAAACTTGAATGTCGTCATCCTGATGTGTTTTTTACCGAAGCCCCCAGTCAAGTTACCATAATTGAAAATAAAGGAAGACTGGACTTTGGCAGTCTTTAATCATTATTGAAGTAATATAATGAAACTGGACAGGGATCTCTGCCCGATATCGGCAATGAGGTCAGAGATTTTTCATCCCGATAAACAACATCGGGACTCAAAATGACAGCCAAGCTGAGTAAAGTGGATAACCGGGATAGTGACGCCGTAATGTTCATTGTCTTACACGATTTGTTAATGTGGCATTTGAGTGCATCGCCTTTATCATCTGTTTGCTTGAATAAAAACATATTGAAGAAATGGTACAGTTATAAATTGCGCCAACCTCAAGTTTTTGGGCAGCCTGTAAAAGGAGTGCACTCCAAATCGCCACTGTCGTTTATCAATATGCGATCCGTTTGGGATAATCAAAAAACAATACCGTTCCCGAATGTTCCGCTACCTCCCGCCACGTTGTAATTTTCATCTCCATACAAAAAATACCACAGGTCGGGATGTTATCCACATACGTATTCGATAAAAAGTTTGCCATTCCCGTAATGTCCGGATTGTGGGCAAACAGTGCAGCGGTGTGGCAATCATCCGCAAGATTTTGAATGACCGAAAGCATGGCAGATATACCTTGCATATAAAGTGTAGGTACCGTTTGGATGGCATCATCGGGAATACCGAGCGTATTGGCAAAATGCTGTGCAGTTGTCAGGGCGCGATTTGCCGGACTGCTCAGAATAATCTCTGGTTGGATACTGCGATCGTTTAGACGAGCCGCCATCATCGGGGCATCACTTTTTCCGCGATGATTCAGCGGACGATCAAAATCAGATAAATCGGGATGTTTCCAACTGGATTTAGCATGACGAATCAGAATCAACGTTTTCATTAAATTAGATCCTTTGTTTTGGTGTTCTCCAATTTAGTGTAGTTAAGTGAAAAGTGCAATATTTTTTTGACTCGTGAAATTATTGTAACGGGATTAAGAATATATGTCGGCTGCCGCTAAATAATAGATAATCCGTGCAAAATTCAGGTTTTTATCTTGCAATTCGCTGAAGTTTTTTATACATTCAAACTATATTTACGGATTAAGAAATTCATTCTAAACAGAAAATCTCAACGCCATGTCCCCATCTGCTCAAAAATTCATGAATCGTGAAATAAGCTGGCTTTCATTTAATGAACGCGTTTTGCAGGAAGCTGCCGATCCATCGGTGCCGTTAATCGAACGGCTAAAATTCATGGGCATATATTCTTCCAACCTGGATGAATTTTTCCGGGTGCGTGTTGGCTCGCTAAAGCGAATGATCGATGCCGGTATTAAATCAAAAGCTGTGTTCGGCGGTACGCCCAAGAAAATTCTCAATGAAATTCAGAAAAAAGTGATTACACTGAATGATACGTTCGATCGTGTGTTTGCCAGTTTGCAGGATGAGTTAAAAAAAGAGAAGATCTTCATTATCAATGAAATGCAATTGAATGATGAGCAGCAATCGTTCGTTCGGAACTACTTTAAACAAGAAGTCCGGTCACGATTAGTTCCGATTATGCTAGATTCAGTGCCCACATTTCCGTATCTCAAAAATCAGGTGATTTATTTGGTTGTTAATCTGGTACGCAATCATGGCACAAAAGAGCGCAACGCCGCCCTGATAGAGGTACCCGCTGATTTGCTCCCACGGTTTGTCGAACTACCGAAAATCAATGATAATAAATACATCATCATGCTTGATGACGTCATTCGTCTCGGATTGCAGGATATCTTTTCAATTTTTAATTATGATGAATTCTCAGCGTACACAATCAAGTTGACTCGCGATGCGGAACTGGATATTGATGACGATGTCACAAAAAGCTTTTATGAGAAAATTGCCAAATCCGTCAAAAAGCGAGAAGAGGGGCAGCCGGTACGATTTGTGTATGACCGGAAAATGCCCAACCAATTATTGCAGTACATTCTGAAGCACAATGACTTGCTGGAATTTGAAAATATTATCCCCGGTGGCCGCTATCACAATGCCCGTGATTTTATGCACTTCCCGAATGTTGGCACAAAGCATCTGGAATACAAACGTATTGCCCCGCTTGAACACCGTACGCTGCGCAGGCACAAGAGCATGTTCGATGCAATCCGGGAGCGCGATATTCTGCTGCATTATCCATATCAGTCATTCCATTATGTGATTGACCTGTTGCGTGAGGCTGCAATTGACCCAAAAGTCACGTCAATTAAAATTACGCTCTATCGGGTGGCTCGCTATTCCAATGTGATAAATGCGCTGATTAATGCCAGCCGGAACGGGAAAAATGTCACTGTGGTGATGGAACTGCAGGCGCGATTCGACGAAGAAGCCAATATTTACTGGACGGAAAAACTGGAGGAAGAAGGCGTCCGGATTATTGATGGCGTACCAGGATTAAAAGTACACGCCAAGCTATTTTTAATCACCCGGCGCGAGGGCGGAAAAAACGTGTTTTACGCCAATGTCGGTACCGGTAATTTCAATGAATCGACTGCCCAAATTTATTGCGACCATGCGCTGCTCACGGCCGATACACGCATCACGCAGGAAGTGAACAAACTGTTTCGCTTTCTAAAAAACAACTACAAAACGTATAATTACCGCCATTTGCTGGTTGCCCCGTTTTTCATGCGCAAACGCTTTTCCAAATTAATTCGTAATGAAATTAAAAATGCCAAAGCCGGCAAAGAAGCCTACATTTGGGTGAAACTGAACAGTTTAGTCGATGGCGCTTACATCAATGAGCTTTACGCGGCAAGCAAAGCCGGAGTGAAAATTAAAATGATGATTCGGGGAATTTGTTCTCTGGTTCCCGGCATTGAAGGGCTGTCTGATAATATTGAAGTGTACAGTATTGTCGACAAATATTTGGAACATTCACGTTTATTTGTATTTGCCAACGGTGGAGATGAGCAGTTTTTCATATCATCGGCTGATTGGATGATTCGGAATCTCGATAATCGAGTGGAAGTGGCTGCACCCATTTATGATCCCGATATTCAGTGTGAACTAAAACATTATCTGGAAATTCAGTTTCGTGACACAACCAAGGCGCGGATTATTAATCAACAACAAGAAAATTTGTATCGTCCCCAAACCGATGGAAAAGCCTGGCGTACGCAGGATGAAATGTATCACTTTCTAAAGGCAGAATTAAGAAAAAGTGAAGACTAACTATGTCCGAACGAAACTATCAGATTCCCGCGACAGTTTCCTCCGACGATTTCATCACCCATCTGACCGACATGTTCTCCATCAAAGTAAGCGAATCAATTGAAAATACATGCTCCTATTATGATTCGTTCGATTGGCGATTGTATCGGGCTGGATTTGCATTGTCAGTGGAACGCGATTATTTGAAATTATCAACAATCCGAACGTGGCAACCGGTCGCATTACAGCCACTAAATGAACAGACAACGATACGATTTTGGTGGGATATACCGGCAGGTGATGTACAAACACACCTGAAAAAAGTGCTGGATGTGCGTGCGCTGTTGCCGGTATTTTCCGTAAATCAAAAAGAACTAAAAATTAATATTCTTAATCAGGACAAAAAAACTGTCGCTCGCGTTCATTGGATGGAAGGTGAGCGAAGTGACGAACAGCGGGCAGTATTCTGTATCTTACAACCAGTTAAAGGTTATGTCCGGGAAACAGATGCGATTATTCAGATGATGGTTGCAATCGGATTAACAGAACAGCCAGCAACGTTATTCGATTGGGCAGTCCGCCAGGTGCAAGCAAATCCGGGGAGTTATGCCACCAAACCTCAAATTGATTTGAATGCGGACACACCGGCGCATCTGGCGGTGAAGAAAATATTGCTGCATTTACTATCGATTATGCAACAAAACCTCCCGGGCATCCGTGATGATATTGATACCGAGTTTGTGCATGATTTCCGTGTGGCTATACGGCGCACCCGGTCAGCATTATCGCAGATCAAAGGCGTGTTTACGAAGGAGCAGGTGAAAGATTTTCGATCGGGATTTTCCGCACTCGGGAAAGCGACAAATCGATTGCGTGATTTGGATGTGTATTTACTGAATAAACAAACCTACCAGGACATGCTTCCGTCGGAGCTGCAACCGGGATTAAATGGTTTTTTTGATGAAAAACAGCAGCAGCGAACGGTGGAATTCGAACATGTCATCAATGCGTTATTCACACAAGGTGCTGAACTGCTATTGAAACGCTGGAATGAATTTCTGAACGATCCTGCCGTCCCGGATGCACCGTTAGCGACCACTCCGATTCTGGATGTGGCAAAGAACATCATCCTGAAATCATATGAAGGTGTGATCGAAAGTGGTGATCAAATCACGGATGACAGCCCGGAGAGTGAATTGCATGGCTTAAGGATTCGCTGTAAAAAACTCCGGTACATGCTGGAATTTTTTCAGACACTTTTTCCGGAGCAGGAGATGACTCACGCTCTTAAAATTCTTAAAAATCTTCAGGGCTGTTTGGGTAATTTCAACGATCTGGCAGTACAGCGCAGAAGTCTGGAACACTATTTGGATGAAATGACGTCCCGCTCCGGCAAGGCGATTGTAACAGCGGCAGCGATTGGTGGATTGGTATCTCGTTTATTTGCTCAACAAATACAAGTAAGAAAACAGTTTGGGAATGAATATCAATTATTCCGCACTCCGGAGCACGATGCGATTTATCGGCGACTTTTCGAAACCGAATAAAACGGGGAGGTCATGTGGCGGTTATTGCACTCTATAGTATGAAAGGCGGCGTTGGCAAAACATCCACGGCAGTGAATCTAGCGTATGAATCGGCAGCGCGAGCAGCGAATACGCTGTTGGTCGATCTTGATCCGCAAGGCGCGGCATCATTTTATTATCGCGTGCGTATTGGGAAAAAGTTTAAATCAACCGATTTCCTTAAAAGTAGTAAAAAGTGGAAGCCGGAAATCAAAGGATCGGATTACAATGCGCTCGATACATTCCCGGCAGCGTTTTCCTACCGCAAGCTTGATATTCGGCTGAATGAAAAATCACATTCCAAGCAACGATTAAAAGCCCTTTTAAAGCCAATAAGCAAACAATACGATCACATCATTCTCGACTGTCCGCCGGGACTTTCATTGCTTGCAGACAATGTTTTTCGGGCTTCAGATATTGTACTGGTTCCAATGATCCCCACGCCATTATCGCTGCTGGCCTACGACCGGTTACATCATTACTGGAATAAACAAGCTCTGCCTTCAGATAAAATAATGCTGTTCTTTTCAATGGTGGAAAAGCGAAAAAAATTGCATCGCGCTGTCATGCAGGAACAACGGGAACAGAACAGTGCGTTCCTGAAAACCATTGTTTCCTACAACATCGACGTTGAAATGATGGGTGTGCATCGCGAGCCGGTAGCGTGTTTCAAACAGAAATCACCGGCGGTAGCTGCTTATCGGGCACTTTGGGATGAAATATTATCAACTTTTAATGAACAGGTGAAATGACTACACAGTTAGATAAATTCAAGCAATCCGGCGTTGTGCCTGTTCGCCGGCGAAAAAAGAAATTACAGGTGTTAGTGATTACCACTCGTCGCGGGAAAAAGTGGGGGGTACCCAAAGGCATAATTGAAGCGGATCTGACGCCGCAACAATCTGCCGCCAAAGAAGCATTCGAAGAAGCCGGCATTCGTGGCGTGGTGCATAATGATGCAATCGGTGAATATATGTACGAAAAATGGGGTGGGACATGTCATGTTAAGCTCTACATGATGCAGGTGAATGAAGAAGTGAAAAAATGGCCGGAGGCATTTCGTAAACGAAAATGGGTATCGTTTGATAAGGCCACAAAATTGGTGGAGAATGATTCCTTAAAAATATTACTGCAGAATCTGGGAGTTCAACTAGCCAATGATGGGCAATTATTAAGCTAACCTAATCGTTCAGCCTCCAGCTATCAGCGTTCAGCAAAGGATAAAAGAATATTTCCTCATTTTTTGATGTGACAGCATTATACTCAACCATCTAATTTTGCTGCACTAAAATTACAGGTTAAAAATGAATACAATTTTCCCACCTGCCATTACCGCATTGCCTGAGGCGGACATTCCATTAACAGGCATTCACGCCTGGTTGTCACAGGCAGATACGCATCAAATCATTTTTATGGAATTCTCGGAAGATGTCGATTTACCGGAACACGCGCATGCCGCCCAATATGGCATTGTACTTGAAGGCATGATCGAATTGACGATTGATGGCGCTACTCGCACATATTCGAAAGGTGATCGTTATTATATTCCCGAAGGTGTAAAACATTCGGGTAAAATTTTTGCCGGATACGCGGATATTACTTTTTTTAATCAGGCGGATCGATACGCGATGAAAAAGAGTGATACCTGAAATTCAGAGATGGAATCGACAATTTTTTCTTATCTTTAAAATTAAAAAATATATTGTGATCTCTTTTTTACATGTTGTTTTTTCTTCGTGTTCTTTGTGCCTTCGTGGCGAAATTTTTTTTGATGAACAAATTATATTTGGTGAAATGTATATGGAGGTTGACAATGCCCGGTATCATTCTGGATGGTAAAGCACTCGCAAAACAAATTGAAACTGAACTACATGCCCGAGTCGACAAAATAAAAACACAAACCAATGGCGCCATTCCAATACTGGCGGCAATTCTTGTTTGGGGAGACCCTGCTTCAGTGACTTATGTTCGCATGAAAAGTAATGCCTGCCGCCGTGTCGGAATGGATTCACTCACAGTTGAACTACCTGAAACTACTACCACTGACCAATTATTGCAGGAAATTGACCGGCTGAATGCAGATAATCGGGTACATGGAATTCTGCTGCAACACCCGGTTCCGGCGCATATTGATGAACGTTTGTGTTTCGATCGGATTGCGATTCACAAGGATGTGGACGGCGTGACCTGTCACGGTTTTGGTCGAATGGCGATGAAAGAACCGGCTTACGGTTCGGCGACTCCGGCAGGTATTATGCGTCTGTTGGCGCACTACAAAATATCCGTTGCCGGGAAACACGCAGTGATTGTCGGCCGCAGTCCGATTTTGGGTAAACCGATGGCCATGATGTTGATGAACGCGGATGCCACAATTACAGTTTGCCATTCCAAAACACAACACTTGCCGGACATTGTACGACAGGCCGACATTGTGGTTGGCGCGCTTGGTAAACCGGAATTCATTAAAGGTGACTGGATCAAACCGGGCGCAGTGGTTATAGACGCAGGTTACACAGGGAAAACGGGTGATGTGGAACTGTCTGCAATTAAAGATAGCTGCCTTGCGTACACGCCCGTTCCCGGTGGCGTCGGGCCGATGACGATTGCGATGTTGATCGAACAAACCGTACAGGCGGCTGAGCGAGCAATTTAAAACAAGGACATTCGTCTATGAAAATTCTGTTTGTTCTGTTCTGGATAATGACCAGTGCGGTGTATGCCGGGGAGACCAGCTTGCCTTCAAATTATGAAGTCGATACCGATCTATCAAATCGTTTACAGCAGATCGTAACCGAACTTGAACTTAATGGCGATTTTGATGCCGGTGAAGACGGACTGGAACAAATCTCGCTGGCAGTGATCGATCTCACCGGGGATGAACCGCAATTTGGTGGTGTGAATTATGATAATTTTATCTATCCCGCCTCGGTGTATAAAATGTATGTGGCAGCGGAGATTTTACATCAGGTATCTAATGGGGAACGTGCGCTGACCGATGTGTATATCGCCAGGTTCCCGAATGTCGTGGATGGAAAAAAGGAGATTACCTGGGACCCGCGACCGCTTTTGCAGGACGGTGATACCGTCACGGTTAACTATTTACTCGATTTGATGATCACCCGCAGCGATAACTCCGCGGCCAACTGTCTGATCGATCTGGCTAATCGCGAAAACATTAATGCGATGCTGCACAGCCATAATTGGGATGGAAGTGAAGTCACCCGGAAATTTCTGAAACGGCAATTTGAAGATGCGGGTTATGAAAACATTCGGGGCACAGAAACATGCGCGCTTCATGCAGCGGATTTTATGTATCGAGTTTACACCAATCAATTAATAAATCCTTGGGTGAGCATGCAAATGAAAGCACTGTTGGGTCGGCAACTGGATAAATCCAAACTGGCAAGTGGCTTACCACCGAATGTGATGTTCTATCATAAAACCGGCTGGTTTGATTGCTGGACACATGATGTGGGCATTGTCGACGACGGTCATGTTCATTATGTGATTGCCTGTTTTTTACCGCTAAATGAAAATGAAGCATTAGGAAAACACAAACAGTTGTCGAAAATGGTATATGAGCTTATTCGGGATAGGCATTAGCATTCGCTATTTGCGATACTCAGTAAGCTAAAATTTTCGGGGAAGTAGAGCGATAGTATCTCTTTAAGCGAAGCGATCGCTGAGTTAGATTGTGTGAAAATTATTCATAAACCGCATTGCTGCCGCTTGTCGATTGCAGAGAATTATTATTGGTGAGGTGAATTTATGCTGGAAGAAATCGACTTAACCAAAAAACTCGATAAAATTGATTATAAAAAGATGATTGCCAATATGGAAATTCGGCTGGGACATGTGCAGCGTCAGATTGTGACTCAACGAATTCCGGTGATCATTGTGTTCGAAGGCTGGGACGCCGCCGGAAAAGGCACACTCATCAATCGGCTATTAATGGCGTTGGACCCGCGCGGATTTACCGTGCATCCGACCAACCCACCCACCGAAGATGAACAGCTACGACCTTTTCTGTGGCGATTCTGGACGAAAACGCCAGCGTGCGGGCGAATGAGTATTTTTGACCGAAGCTGGTACGGACGCGTACTGGTGGAGCGTGTGGATAAATTAATTACGAAAACCCAGTGGAAGCAGTCTTATGAGGAGATCAACAGCTTCGAGCGTCAACTTGCTGATGACGGGACGATCATTATTAAATTCTTTCTTCATATCAGCAAAAAGGAACAAAAACGCCGATTCGCGAAATTAATGAACAATCCCGCGACTGCCTGGAAGGTCACGAAAATCGATTGGCAGCACCATCGGCAGTACAATCACTATGCGAAAGCTATCGATGCGATGCTCGAAAAAACTGATACCGAGCAGGTACCCTGGACGCTTGTGGAAGCCCATGATCGCCGTTACGCAACCATAAAAATTTTTGATACGGTAATCACAACAATCGAGCAGCACCTGGCTTCCAAAAAAGATGCTGATGTATCAAAAAATGTTGCCTTGCCGGAAATACGTCAGGATGCACCTTCATTACAATCGGTTGATCTGAGTCTATCTCTGCAACGTGATGTATATAATGATGAGCTAAAGAAATATCAGGAACGGATTCGCGAATTGGAGCACGATGTTTATATTCGGCGTTTACCAGTAATAATTGTGTTTCAGGGCTGGGATGCTGCCGGAAAAGGCGGCTGCATCAAACGGCTGGTGCAGGGCATGGACCCGCGCGGATACGAAGTGATAACGACTGCTGCACCGAATGACGAAGAAAAGCAACATCATTATCTCTGGCGTTTCTGGCGCACGCTTCCCAAGGCCGGACACATTGCCATTTACGATCGCTCGTGGTATGGCCGTGTCATGGTGGAACGGGTAGAAGGCTTTTGTTCAGAGCAAGAGTGGAAACGGGCTTATGGTGAGATAAATGAAATGGAACAGCAAATAGCATCATCCGGTGCAGTGATCATAAAATTTTGGTTGCATATCGATCAGGATGAACAGTTGCGGCGATTTCAAGCCAGAGAAGAAACGCCTTACAAAAAATGGAAAATTACTGAAGAAGATTGGCGCAATCGTGAAAAATGGGATCAATACGAGTTGGCGGTGAATGATATGCTAAAATACACGCATACGAAATACGCGCCCTGGAGCGTGATTCCGGCCAATTGTAAATTAAATGCCCGGATACAGATTTTAAAAACGGTGATTCGGGCGATTGAAGCAAAATTATAAACATTTAAAATATGGAGGTGCAGTGATGATGCGTACATTAATTTTAGTCAGGCATGGCAACGCCGAACCCGGCGATGCCGGCGTACCCGATTTCGAACGGGCATTGATAAAACCAGGCAAACAAGCGTGCCGTGAAGTCGCAAAACGGCTACGCAAGCAAAAAATAAAAGCCAAACGCTGGATCACCAGTCCGGCTATTCGTGCATTGCAATCGGCTCGGCAATTTGCTAAACAAATGAATTTCCCACGAAAATCCATTCAACTTGCGGCTACGATTTACAATGAAAATTCAGCAGATGGGCTGATGGAATTCCTGAAGCAAATCGATGATAAAGTCCCTTCAGTGATGCTATTCGGGCACGATCCGGGCTTTACCGAGTTGGCTAAACAATTAATCCAGGGATTTAATGCGAGCATTCCCACCTCCGGCGCGGTTGTACTCGAGTGGGATGGAAGCTGGGCGGATCTAAAGCCCCGTTGCGCACAACTTGTTTGCATGGCAATGCCGATGGATAAGGAGAGCCGTTCGCGGTACAGAAAATACTGGAGTGATGTAAGCGAATCGATGCAACAGCAAATGACCATCGTTGTAAAAAAAGCCGATCCTACAATCCAGTCAACGGTTGAAAATGCAATTCCTAAAATCTGTGATATTTTAATTGAGCAGCGATTAAAACAATCCACGAAATATATCTTGCGTAGTCAAAAAGAAATCGCTGCGGTGTTACAGGAAAAATCTGTTGAATCAATGAAAACGGAAGTGAAACCGGAGACGAAATCTGCGAGAGTTGCGAATAAATCCAACGCGAAACTGGTAACGAAACCAGTAAGTACTGTTAAAAAATCCGGCACAGAACCGGTTGCTTCCGAAAAAAAAGCACCGAAAAAGACTAAAGCAGCTCGTAGTACGCCGTCTGTGAGTACCGTTGTAGAGAAGCCAGTTAGTAAAACTCGTGTTGCACGAAAAGGGACAACATCAAAAATCAAAACAAATCCAACGGCAAGACCAGCAACACCGGTACAACCAGAAAAGAGTGAACAGGTTAATTTACCTCCGGATTCGATAGAATAAAAGAAAATCCAGGCAGCTAATATATAAGTATTGGCTGCCTTTAAATTATTCCGCGCTTATATTGCGTCATTTTTATACTCCACACTATATCCAGCTTCACCAATTCTATAAAAAACCACTTGGATTTCTGGCGATATATACGTATCTTGTCGTGACCAATAACTTATACAGGAGTATAAAATGAAAAAGATGGTATTCGTCCTGTCGGTGGCATTGTTGATCGCCTCGTGCGCCCAGGACAAAAACGATTTACCAACCCTGAAGCCCGATGAACCCGCCTACAAACTGGCAAAAGAACTGGCAGCAGACGCTCCGTTCATTGATCCGGATTCAGACACGGTAATCGTTAAAACAAACTCGTTCATAGTGACTGCAAATCAAACAATGAAAAAAATTTATGACACACGCGGCAATGCAACAGATCGTTTGAAAGGGATGTCTGCGGACAGGTTAAAAAATATTTTTATACAATCAGCACAACAATTAACCGAGGAACAATTGTTATTGCAAGCAGCTAAAAAGGCCGGGATCAAAATTCCTCAAGCTGAAATGGATAGCTTGATGCAAGCCCAGTTTGCCCATGCTGGCGGCGAAGATAAATTTAAAGCCCGGCTTACAGAAAATGGTGTTGATTTTGAAAATGTAAAACAGAGTTTTATCAATGCAATGAATATCCAACGATATTTGGATGATGTGGCTATTGCTGATTATTTGAAGATTACCGACGAAGATTTACAACAAGCGTACGATAATAACAAAACCGCGTCGGTTCAACATATTTTAATGATGACGCAGGGCAAGAGCGACGAAGAGAAACAAAAAATTCATGCAAAAATGGAAAATGTATTAAAACAAGCCAAACGCGGTGTTGATTTCGGAGAGCTTGCTAAAAAAAATTCTGAAGATCCCGGCTCTAAAGATAAAGGTGGTTTGTACGAGAATTTTCATCCGGGCGAAATGGTAAAACCGTTTGAAGACGCATCGTTTAGTGTGCCAATCGGTGAGATCAGTGACATTGTCGAAACCAGGTATGGTTATCACATTATTAAAGTTGTCGATCGCAAAGTGGAAACACGTCCGATGGAGGAAATTCGTGGTGAACTTGAAGCATTGGCATTGAAAGAAAAGAACAAAACCAAAAATGTTGCTTATGGCAAACATGTAGAGGAGCTACGCAATCAAGCTGGTTTTGAGATTGTATTAAAATAAGCGATCGGCTTTCAGTCATGGTAAGAAAGACTCTTAAACTTTATAAATATGCCCGCTCAGTAGAGTGGGCATTTTTTTGTATGGATTGTTGTAACGGTGGATTTTAATCAGAATTGCGCAGATTGATCGATTATTTCTTCTTTGTCCATTCTCCCTTATTTCTTTATTTCAATACTCCCGAAAATCTTCAAGATTGAATTTATTGGGCTTCGGTTTCCTGGCTGCTACTTTTATTTGTAGCACAAGCAAAAGCGATGCAACCGGACCAATCACAAGTGAAAGTAAACCCCATAGTAAGCCCCGCCGGCCTTTGCATTGGGCCAATCCGGCATTGAGAAGCGCCAGTGTTAACCAGGCAATAATTAATACAATCGTATTCAAGCCAATATCCTATTTTCTGTTGACGATCAGGATCGCAGTGTAATCAGCATCTGTGTACGTTGAATCCGAATGCGGATAGGGGAGCAAATCTGTCAATGAAACAGAATAATCCGCGATCGTCGTATCTTTGGGTTCTAGTGTCGTGTTCAGACTGAAATGTGTCAAATGGAATGAATGCTGGAGCAGAAATTTCAATTTAGCATTGCCCTCCCAAACGCAATTCACGTTAATCGGACATCGGCTGTCTTCCAGAACCCGTGTGAACGTAATTGAAACATTCTCGGTCTCATGCCGCGCGAGTTTTCCGAATGGCAATTCAAATGGCTGTCCGAAAGTAAAGGCCCGGGTGACAGGCTGATCAGGATTATCGTGAAACAAGATCGCAAGCCGCTCGCATGCCATTAATGATGCAAGGAGCAATACAATTATCAGAAAAGGTGATTTTTTCATTGTGTTTACTCCGTTCTTTTTTGAGATTAGAACGACGATAGCTAGCTAACATGTTTGTTATAATATACACGTCATTTCATCCAAAATCAATCATGTTTTCTGTAATTATGAGTGGACGGCTCGTACGGCTTATTGGTAGCTGATATCAATCAATGGAGCAGGGGGCTATAAGATTGGGAGACAAGGTGACAAGGAGATGGGGTGAATAATAAATTTGCTTTTTCTCCGTTTCACCCTGTCTCCCACTTATGAAAACGGATGTTTCCGTGTTATCGTTGATTCGTAATCAAACTGACATCAAACACCTGTGAACGCTTACCTTATTTACCCCAAAACCTATCGATTTTTCCGCATTTTACATGGCTTGAGAGTATATGTTTGTAATGCTAACAAGGGAGTCGTACGTCGAGCGAATGATAAAACGTGTCATTTTTTATAGTTGGTTATTTGTTTTTGGAACATTGCCACTTCATGCCACACAAGAAAACGATCCGCCACTATATCGGGTCGGACCGGGTGATGTGCTTGAAATCAAGTTCTTTGATAATCAAAGATTTGATCGCGAAGTGATGGTACGACCGGATGGTCGAATTACACTTGAAAAAGTTGGTGATGTATTGGTCGCCGGTAAAACAACAACAGAGGTGGATTCGATTGTTACCGAGCAGTACCGTCCGATGTTGAAATTACCGGATGTTACTATTTTCATAAAGTACGCCAGTCATCAAAAAATTTATGTTAGCGGTTTGGTGAATGCCCCTGGTGGATTTCCGATTGAAAAAAATCTTTCAATCATGCATGCTATTACGCTGGCTGGTGGTAGCAAACGTGGCGCAAATTTAAAATCAGTAATTTTGATTCGTCAACAGGCGAATGGCAAAATGGCAGCGCAGCGTGTAAATGTCAAAAAAATGTTTGCCGGAAAAGACACGTTGGAATCAGTTATGTTACAGGCGCTGGATGTTGTTTATGTACCGCGGTCGTTTATCGGAAATATTGATGCTTTCATCGATCAATGTTACCAAATCATTTTGCCGCCAATGGATGTTTTCTGGCGGATGTGGTATCTTGAGCAGATAACAAAGGAATAGACAACGGTGGCGAGCATAGCATAAGGCATATCCCATAGTTGTGTGAGTTGCACAATATTTTTTTTTGCCATGAGCTATGCTCTCTGTCCGTTGGGAATAATTTGGGTCGATCTGTACATTTAACACTGAACTCAACACGCTTTGAATGCTTTCAAATAAACACGATGTTGCATTATGCATAAACAGCAATTTCAAATAAAACGTGCTATTCATATCCTGTTCCGGCGTAAAATGATCATTATATCGTTGTTCATTTCTGTTGTGTTGACAGTAACGATTGGCAGTTTTTTGATGGCGCCGACCTATCAGGCGGCATCAAAAGTTTTGATTATGAGGGATTCGGAAACGGAAAAGGCGCTGCTATTTCGCATTAATCCGGGATATACGCAGGACACCAATTATATTATTAATTCGGAAGTGGAGATCATTCGCAGCCGTCCAATTGCCGAGCGCGTCATTAAACAGCTCGGTCTGGATATGAAAGTCGAACTTCTCCTGGGCAAATTAGATGTACATCGGCTACGGGACGCGAATGTCATCAACATCAGTTTTGAGACTGACCACCCTGCGCAATGCGCCCAGGTGGTGAACAGCGTGGTCAAAAATTATGTGGAATACCGTGCCGAGCTGTTCCGTGATTCCGACGCGTATGAGTTTTTCAGTAATCAAATAGCCGTGGCGGACAGCCAGTTGAGCAAGCTTGAACGACGCCAGGCTTCCTATCAACAGGAAAAAAACATACTCTCGCCAGTGCAACAAAACCAGATATTATTGAACAAACTGGCGGCATACGAACAGGAATTGACGAAAGCCCGCACAGAGCGCATTACCCGCAATACGCGGCTGGAAATGATTCAAAATTTATTGAGTAATGGCGATTCGCTCAGCATTATTCCTTCGACTGAAATTAGCGATAGCCCGAGCCAGAAAGATTACCTGTCGCGACTCAAGGGCGAATTACTCAGTTTGGAGATGGAACACAGTCGCTTACTGGAAATTTACAATCCGGATTATGATGAAGTTGTGAAAATTGAAAAGCAAATCACTGCAGCCCGTGAACAGATTCATCAGGAGGTCGATGCCATTATCACACAGGAGCGGACTGCCATCGATGCGCTAAAAGCTCGTGAAGATGTGCTTAACACCAGCATTGCGGGAATTCATCAGCAGGTGCGGCAGCGGTCGGAGCAGGAATATCAATATGCATCCATCACCCGCGGTATTGATGACAATCGGGAAGTCTATTCAATGCTGCTCAAACAACGGGAAGAGGCGCGCATTTCGTTGGCCAAGATGGATAATCTTGTCAAAGTCCGGGTCGTTAGTCCGGCAATCGTACCGGATCGTCCGGTCAAACCCAAAAAGAAGCTGAACGTGTTGCTGTCGTTGTTTTTCGGGTTGGCAGCCGGCCTTTCAGCAGCGTTCGTGGTCGATTACTTCGATCGCACCCTATCAAATGTTGAAGATGTGGAACAGTATTTGGACCTGCCTGTCTTAACTTCTATCCCGCATCAGCGGTAGCAGGTTGCATGATAAGACGGAACTAAAATTATGACGGGGATACCCGAAACTCGATCGCTGAAAAAGTGGGGGGTAAGCAATCGAAGTGTTGTATCATCGGAATCGAATCTGCTTGCACCAATTGACATCCGGGCCCCGATTCCTTTCCAACTGGAACTACAGCAGTTGTATGAGCACATCGAGTTGAAACTGGAACATGTGTCGCAAAAGGTGATTGTCATTACCAGCGCCACACATGGTGAGGGAAATTCAACCATTGCGGCGTATTATGCGCTGTTGTTGTACCGACGGGGAAATGGACATGCACCTGTCCTCGAACATTCCCATTTGCCGGCAAACATCAATGTGAATCGCGTATTGCTGATTGACGCTAATTTTCGGCGTCCGGCAATTCACCGGTTGTTTAATATTCGGAATGATGTTGGCTTTGCGGAAATTTTGCAACACAAAGTCGATATGGCAAAATCGATTGACACGCGTCAGGAAACAAAACTGACGATTGTTACTGCCGGGAGTGCCACAAATGGTGTGCAGGACTTTCTCAAACAAAATTCGCTAAGCAATTACATTCGCACATTCAAGCAGTATTACAATTATATCGTTGTCGATGCCGCGCCGGTGTTGCCCTACTGGGATGCCCTGTCAGTTGGCCGCATTTGTGATGGCGTGGTGCTAAATATTCGCGCCGAACAGACTAAACGGGATGTGGTTTTGCGCGCTAAAACCAAACTAGAAGAAGCACGCATTCCGATATTGGGTACGGTGTTGAATCAACGCAAGTATCATATTCCAAAGTTTATTTATGACAGGATTTGAATGTGAGACGGCAGACGTGAGAAATTTTAGTGAATTGTGAAAAGTAAATAGTGAGCAGTAAACGAATAGGGATTAACAGGCAGCGGGAAATGGAAATGGTGGACATCTGTTGTTGCATCGCGGTCCCGAAATCTGTTGAGAATTATTATACTAATGGCATCAGTCTGAATACACAAAACTAATAAAATATCTGAAATTAAAAAAAAGCTGAAAGCTGATAGCTGAATGCTGATCGCTTAAAAAATATCGGGAACACACATGATTAGACATTTTTTCCATCACAAGCACGGCACCACACCCGATTTTTATCATTCGCGCAATTATTTCCAGCATCGATTGGAAGTGGAGAAAAAACGCGCCGACCGCAAAGTTGAAAAACTGACGGTAGTGCAAATGCGGTTCGAAACCGAGGTTTTGCACGGTGAGTTTACATCCAACGAATTGGAAAAAAGCAAACAAACAATTGGTACACTTATTTTTGATTCAATCCGGTCTGAGGATGTGGCCTCATGGTTTGATGACAGGACATTGGTTCTCATGCTGCCTGACACCAATGCTGACCAGGCAAGACAATTTATTGATCGCATGATGGGACGCCTGCGCAGCCAAACAGGTGATGACCGGGTGATGGCGAGTGTACTCGATTATATCCGCCACACCATGTTTCTGTATCCTGATTCCGGTGACGTTAGTAACTCGATTGCCGACCGCAGCAAGGCGTCGGTCCATGATATTCTGTTAGCGCAACCAATATTTCTCAATGGCCAGTTTACCGAACCGGAAATCGGCCGCGATCCGCGACGCAGCAAACGGTTGTTTGATGTTATTGTCGCATTGGCACTGTTAATCGTCACCGCTCCTATGATGGCGATTGTCGCACTTGCTGTCAAACTTACAACGCCCGGTCCGGTGATTTTCCGTCAAAAACGGGTCGGGTACGCCGGACGCACATTTACCGTGTTCAAATTCCGCACCATGTATGAAAATGCAAACGAAACTATCCATAAAAAACATATTCTTGGCAAAATTATCTCCAAACTCGATATTCCGATCAAACTGCAGCAGGACGACCGCATCACGTCATTGGGCCGCTGGTTACGCCGTACCTGTATTGATGAATTACCTCAGTTGATTAATGTATTGCGTGGTGAAATGAGTATGGTTGGGCCACGCCCGCATCCGGTGTACGAGGTGGATGCGTATGCGTTGTGGTATCGTCGTCGCCTGTCGGTAAAGCCGGGCATGACAGGCGTGTGGCAAGTAAAGGGTCACCCCTGCATGCCTTACAGCGATGCAATTCGGTTGGATCTGGATTATGTGGATCACTGGCGTTTACGTGATGATGCGAAAATTATGTTACGGACGGTGCCTGTGGTGTTGATGGGGTGATAATTTGCGATTATGGATTTCTCAAACAAAATATAAAAAAACGGGTGCACAAGCGGCCCGGGGCCAACAAGACACTTCGTCCCGGATGGCTAACCTTTTCAGATAGAAATTCTCAAATAAAATTTCAAAATGTTATTTGGAATTTTAACATAAAGGAAAACAACATGGCATCAATGTATGAGCTTAGAGAGCAATTGATTTCCTTGCGTAATTCATTCAGATCACAGAAAGGTGGATTGGGCAATATAACTGCTATTACTGATGATGAAAAAAACTGGTTGGTTTGGGCGAGAGATAATTCCGATCGCTTTCGTGAAAATTTAAATAGTATCATTAAAAATCTTGATGAAATAATTGGTAATTAGCACCGAGATGATAATGAAGTATTCAGGGGGAACAAAACCAAATGCGTAAACGATTAAAACGCCACAAAATAGTGTACATGGGGGGTAATTTAATCGGATGCATGTGTTTGCGTGAGCTGCTGCGCATGCGAATAATTGATGTTGTTGCTGTGGTCGGGCGTTATCAGGATAACGGTAGTGTCGTTGACCCGCGGGCGTGGAACGCCTCGCTATTGCGGGTGGCAATGCAAAAGGGATTGCCGTTTCTCCAACCGCGTGATTTACGTGATCCGGCCAATGTGGCGCTACTGATGGAACAGGGGCGACCCGATTTCATCCTGTCTGTGCAATACGACCATATACCGGGACCGGAGCTGATGCAGTGGCCGACACGGGGCTGCATTAACATGCGATATGCAAAACTGCCATCAAATCGCGGCTTTCAACCAATCCCCTGGGCGTTGGTTGATGAGCAGCCAGTGGGCGTCACCATGCATTGGATGGATGAGAAACGCGATGTCGGCGACATTATCGCCTCAGACGATGTGGATGTACTGCCAGATGATACGGCGCACTCGCTGTACTTTAAAGTCACCCAGGTGGCGTTTCAGATGTTTAAACATGTGTTCCCACAGGTCGTTGCCGGCGAAGCACCGCGGATTCCGCCATCGGGGAACGGGCATACATTTTATGGAGAAGATTATCCCTATAATCGCACCATCGACTGGTCGTGGGACGAACAGAAAATCGACCGCATGGTGCGGGCACTGACATTTCCGGCGTCACCATCGGCGCGCACCTATTTTCAGGATATGGAATTGGAGGTGCTGAATCCGGTTGATATTATGGTCGGTGAAAAAAATGGTCACAAACCCGGTGAAATTGTGGAAATTACCGATAAGGGCCTTGTTGTGCAAAGCGCTGGCCATCGTGTGTTAATAAGCAAAGTCCGCATCAATCGAACCTTGTTGATGGACGCGGTAAAATTCTCCCAACAATTTGATGTGAAGGTTGGGGACATTTTAAAAAGTAGTGAGTAGTTTTTGTAATATAGAAAGGAAAATTTGATTATTAAAGGATTTGCTATTTCTAACCTGAATTATTCATAAACTTTCTCTGAAGTTGAGTCAATGTC
>JAFGDW010000315.1 GCA_016931935.1 Candidatus Zhuqueibacterota bacterium
AATGATTATGTATATAACTCAGATACTATTTATGTTCAGAACCGAGGCCTGAGCTTGTCGAAGGCCGGACGTTACAGCAGTCATAATTTCGCTGAATACCAAGAGACTGTTGCCTTCGACACCGTTCGTGTTCCGATGCTTCGGAACGGTACGCCGGTGCGAGATGGCAAGCTCAAACGACGCTTAAATCCATGCCATACCTGATATATGTTCATAATCATTTTATTTAATATAAGACCGGTTAAAGAATAATCACGCATCACTTGTTTTTAATTAAATTAGCAATCCAGGACTTTCAATGGGCTTCTACGAGTTATCACCCGAACAACGAAAAGCGTTGGTAAAATCGATTGATGGTGATGTCTTACACGCGTTACAAACAAAAAGGTTAACCCGGCTTCTCGAATTATCCGGTGATACGGATACGTACATCAGGAAAAACACGTATCAGACTATTGGCCGCCGGTATAAATCAGTCATGATATTGAGGCAAGATATTCTTACTATATTAGAAACGATGTTATCCCATGAAAATGAGCTCGTCAGACAAACAGCCGTGTATGCACTTGGTGAAATCGGCAAAATCGATGCACCACCTGTGTTTGAAATGTTGGAAGTTGCAATTCATGATAAACATCACAAAGTGATCAACGCCGTTATTGGTGCGTTAAAACAAATGGGAGAGAAAAATCCACAACCGACACTGGCATTCGCTGCTAAATTCATCCGTCATAATAATCCTGATATTCGCAGGGAAATGATCCACGGCATCGAACTGCGGGGACGAACTCATCCGGAAGATGTGCTGCCGTTATTACAATCCGCAGAGCATGATGACAATAAAAAAGTGATAGCGATGATCATTCATGTGCTCGGGCAAATAAGTTATAAAAAAGGATGCCTGGACAAAGTACTTAATCATTTAAAAACCTGGAATAATAAATCGCTGGTTAAGGCTGCACTTGATGAAATTTTAGAAGTCCATAAACGATATTCGAAATTTAGTACACTGACTTATGGTGATTCAGAAAAACAAATTCGAGGGATGTTAAGTGAATTTTGAAAACTTTAAAATTCTAACTCCTGAAATTTAAATCAGACGAGAAGTATCCTTTTAACCACATGATATTACACTTACAAAAATGAAGGAGCCGGATTTCCTGCGCGTATGAGTCACGGGACAGAAACGATAAATTGAATTGTTGAAAATATAACGTATAATTGTAGTTCTGTAAAATAATATTTCTAAAAATTGAAAGGATTTATTTTGTATCGGGCAGTAGTCGTACTAATAATCCAACTGTCAATTTTTCCTGTCTCATCTTTTGCGCAATCGATTCAATCTCCAAAATTGACCAATTCTCTTAATAAATCTGCTGTTATCACAAAATTCTTAAATAACGCATCTGATAATTTGCTTGTAAATGGTGATTTCTCACATGGCGATGCTAGCTGGAAATTCTCTGTGATTACACCAGCTCAGGCCACAGGTTTGGTTGTGAACGGAGAATATGTCGCATCGATCACCAATGGCGGTAGCGAAAGCTGGCACATTCAATTGGCGCAGGCAGGTTTCGTATTGAAGAACAGCGTGAAATAACAGCTTCGAAATGGACTTTGAAATAGGACTGGAATATCGGGATCAATTGTTGTCCGTATGGGCGCAATTGGCGGAGCGTTACAAAAACCGGTCGAAATTAATTTGTTATGAAATTCTGAACGAGCCGCACGGCATCACCGATGAATTATGGAATGATATTCAACAGCAGGCGATTGATACGATTCGATCGATTGCTCCCACTCATATAATTGTCATTGGACCTGCAAATTGGAACAGTTACGAAAACCTCGATGAGATGCCCGAGTATAACGATCCCAATCTAATTTATACGTTTCATTTTTATGATCCCGGCCTTGTTCACACATCAGGGGGAGTTCTGGACGGACCCAGAGTTGGTAGACGTGGCGAATGTGCCTTATCCGTACGATCAGGCGCGGATGCCCGACATGCCCGCGGTGAATTTGACTGGTCCCAGGTAGAGCGGTTTGAAATTACACTTGAGTATGGTGATATTCATAGCAAGGAATTTTCTATTGATCAAATAAATTTCATTAAGTCTTCTGAAACCAATGTACGAAAACAATTTTCCGGGGATCCATCGTGGTTTACACTGGATCAAAATTATCCGAATCCATTCAATCCAACGACGAAAATAAAATACACGCTACCACAATGTAGCCACGTTCGGTTAACTATTTTTAATATCATGGGTCAAAAGGTTTGTACGCTTGTTGATGCGATCCAGGAAGCCGGGATCCATCGTGTCGAATGGAATCAGGCACATTTTGATGTTTCAAGTGGGATTTATTTTTGTTATATTGATGTTGAACGTGGAACTTAATCGTTTCGATCAAAACGTAAAATGATTTTGATGAAATAGACGATATTTGATAATTTATAGAGTCTTCCAATATTCAGTAAAACATCAAAATAAAGTTCAATGCTTGTTTCTATTTAGCCGTGTTGTCATTCCGGCACGCCACGGCGCATCCCGCAAAGCAGGACTGGATTCCGCGTTTTTTGCGGAAGGAATGCGACCCGTTTCACAGGGAAATCCTGTGGGCCGTAATCTCCGTAATATAGCGATGATGAGCTTCCCGCGCGTTTTTTGCGCGGGTTAGTTCAATCATTATTTAGGCCGCATCCCTTTAGCAGAGACGTTTCA
>JAFGDW010000021.1 GCA_016931935.1 Candidatus Zhuqueibacterota bacterium
AAATCCTGTGAATCCGTGAAATCCTGTCTAAAATATGTTTTAACATTTTCTGCCAAAAAATGTCAGAAAATAATTTCTCAGTTACTATATACCCATTAAAACACCAAATTGTCTACTGAGAAAAACAGTATCTATTCAGGCATGTAATGGAATTAAGCGTCGGCTGAGCTTGTCGAAACCGATAAACAGACAATATTGCATGGAAAAGTCGCCTTCGACAGGCTCAGGCAACGGCCTGCTGAATAGTTACAAAAAATATATGATATCCCCCCCCTTATATTTTTAATCATCGTTCACCCGTCAATCAGTACGTCGACCTGTACTGCTGATATTCAAATTCAGTTCAATTACGCCGGCCTAACCAAAATCGAAGTAAACCAACAGAAACAACTCCATTTTACATGGCATACCACGCGCCTGCCATTTGATAAATCAGACAACGCCCCAATGCGGCAGAGCCTGGAAGCGTATGAAAGTCATTCCCTATTCATTTGGCTCACCAAAACAGAAATTAATGCGTTCGTGCAATGGATTCGGGACAATCGGGTGCTTGATTTTAAATCAACCTATCCGCAACCGGAAATTAAAACCTATGGTTAGACGACGAACAGCGAATCGAAAATGAGATCGAGACTCTTAAACCGGTATCAGGAACGAACAGAAAAAAAATAGAAAATATTCTTGCTGAATCACGAAAAAATAAATCGATCAGCTTAAGAATATCGAATTTTGATTTGGAGAAATTAAAAGAGAAAGCAAACAACGAAGGTATTCCTTATCAAACGCTCATAAATTCTGTGCTTCATAAATATGTTACAAACCAGTTTTACGAGAAGGATCAGATTTTAAGGTCAGTTAAATTAATATCGGAATCTTAGCTGATATCAAGTGATGTTTTTAAGTGTCAATATTTAAGAATTGAGCCTTGTAAAAATCGTTTCCAGCCGGAAACTGGAAACGATAATCAATGAAAATAATATCTTTTCAGCTTAACATTCCCCACCACCATCCTCCCATGCACCCACCCCATCCGTAAATAGAACATCGCTCGGCTCATATGGCTCGGTGTTAATACCAAATGCAGCAAATCCCATTTCCGGCAATCATGGGTTGTAAGTTTATCCTGATAGTCGGCAAATTCGGTTGTGCCGGGGAATGGCGTGAAAATGGAGACAGTGTACAATCTCAAACCGACATGGGTAATCCAACGTTGCAGGTGGCGGAAACCGGCGTGCGTGGCGTCCACCGGCATAATGAACAGACCGGTGCATTCGATAGTGTGTTCGTACAGCAGCCGGACACAGGCTTCGTTTTCATCCATGCTGGTGGATTTGTTGAATGCGGTGAGCGTGCGCTCATCGGTCGATTCCAGCCCGATAATTACATTGATAACGCCCATCTGCTTTAATAGCGGCACCACCTCCGGGTGTTGCGCGATAAAACCGGCGCGGCTGTAAATGATAAATTGCCTGGTCAATTTGCGCGCTTGCAGCGCTGTTGCAAACGTGCGGATGCGCGCCATGTCCAGCAGGAACGAGTCGTCCGTAATCCAGATCAGCGGATTGTCGATCGAAGCAATTTCATCGACAACATCATCCACATTGCGGGTGGTGTACAGGCCGTTATTCAACAGCCGGCAGTAGCAGAACGAACATTGAAACGGACAGCCGTACGCGGTTTTTACCAATGCCACCGGCCCATGATACAGCCAGGTAAATTTCCGGCGATAGCGATAAAAGTGTGATCGGTCCGGCCGTGGCAGTTGATTGGGATCGAGTGGGACGACAGGCATGTTCAGCCATTGGCTATTCGGTTGGCGAACGCATGTGCCATTAGTTTCGTTAATGGATTGGTTGTTCAATATTGCCTGTAAAATAGCGCTAAAAGTCAGCGCTCCGCCGGAGTGGACGATCAGATCGATGGTGTTGTCATAAAAATCAGTCGCGTTCAACTCTGCATGCACACCACCGATGATGGTGATAATGTCCGGCCGTTTGGACTTGGCAAATCGGGCGTGTTCGAGCATGCGGTCTTTGGCCGGGTAGTATCCGGTAATTGCCAGAATGTCCGGTTGAAATAGCTTAAACACTTTGTGGAAAGATTCACCATCCACTGCCGGATCGTGAATTTTCCATTCGCAATGATGCTGATTCGCCACAGCGGAGAGGTATTCCAGGTCGAGCGGTTCGGTGTTCATGTGAGTCAACCGTGTCAGCGCTGAACCATAGCGCGGACGGATGAACAGGATTTTGGGAGTAGTGGTCATTAATTATAAAGAGCTTTTTTAGATAGGAAATATCCGTCCAGAGTGAATTTAAACTTATTGGCTAATTAATGATCAATGTCATTAAGTTAAGCTGATCTTTCTTGATCTTAGATTCCTAACCTGGATAAACCAGAATTAAAAAAATTAGACAGGATAACAGGATGAACAGGATTACTTAGAGGAAGAGATTATACAAATCCTGTGAATCCGTGAAATCCTGTCTAAAATATGTTTTAACATTTTCTGTCAAAAAATGTCAGAAAATAATTTCTCAGTTACTAATATGCTTCGACTTCGCTCAGCATGAAGCGGTCGTTGACTTCACACTGAGCGAAGTCGAAGTGTGAAAAAGTCAAACAACTAATTTTTTTCTTAACTTAATGGCATTGAATTAATGCTTATTATCAGCAAATGTTGAAGGTAAGCACCAAATAAAAATATCCGTTCAATAAATAATAGAGAGAGTATCATTCGACACCGTTCGTGTTCCGATGCATCGGAACGGCACACCGCTGCGAGACGACAAGCTCAGGGTACGGAACATACCGTTGACTGAGTGCTCCATAGGCGCATCTGCCTTTGGCATGATCCGCCGCGGCGGATCAACATAACCAACTAATATTGAAAAGATACAAATAATAAATACCAAAATACAAATAAATTCTAATTATCAATACTCAAATTCCAGATAAAATCATAGTTTGATAATTGATGACTGGATTTTGTGATTTTCTTTGTATTGGGATTTGCTATTTGTTTTTTGCTTGGATAGTTGATAAAAATCATTTATAAATTATATATAAAGATTTAAGCCGACAAAGAGTGTCGGCTTAAAGCGATGATGAGCTGATGTTGACATAAGTAAATAAAACGAAACTGCGTTCACATCTAGTTAAATTAAGCTAACGACA
>JAFGDW010000316.1 GCA_016931935.1 Candidatus Zhuqueibacterota bacterium
ATGTGAACGCAGTTTCGTTTTATTTACTTATGTCAACATCAGCTCATCATCGCTTTAAGCCGACGCTCTTTGTCGGCTTAAATAATACTGAACAACTTATTGTTCCGACTATTTGCATTTATGAAGTATTTAAAGTATCCTTTCAATATTAGTTGGTTATGTTGATCCGCCGCGGCGGATCATGCCAAAGGCAGATGCGCCTTCGGAGCGCTCTGTCAACGATATATTCCGTACCCTGAGCTTGTCGAAGGGTACACTTACCATCATTTATTGAATGGATACTATTTAAAGTTGTCTTGCGCGAACGAAATGAAGATGATGCATTGTAAATTGTAGTCGCAATGCAGCAAGCCAGGATAATTGAAATCATGTCTGAAATTTCCATGCAAGCCGCTAAAAACAGCATCGATTATAAACTTCCGATGGCTGATAGCATTATTTTTACAACGGCATCAATCAATAATGCAATGATCTGGACACAAGACATCGATTTTAAAAATCTTCCTGACGTAAAATACTTCCCGAAAATATGATACTACCGTCGCAACACTGCCTTACTAAAAATATAATCAGGAATCGTGGCATTAAATTCGATATCGTTAATTATAAACGTCGTCCCATCACCTGCTTTCAACACATCTTTAAACACAATTTCCGTGGGAACCCAGCGTCCATCGATTTTTCTGACATCTTTGACAATCGTCGTTTTGAGTAATTTCCCACTTTTGGCATAGCGGTTTTCCTTATATGTCACAAAGCGTTCTTTATCCACCCATACCCGCCGGGAGTCATACGCTACATCTTCATCTGTTTTTACTGTCAGGAGTAATTCCCAGCATGAACGCCTCTGAATGGTTGAATCTCCCTCAATGGTAGCATTGTAAACATCGTTCAGTTTTTTATCCTCCATCATATCTTCATAGGAAAGATCGGAGCCCATTACCGACTGCCGAAGCAGATGACCGGAAATCCGTATAATGCGATCGGTGGAAGGTGTGTACGTCCAGAGTTCATCGCCCAGCTTCAGCATTTTGGTTCCCGCTTCCCGAGCCGGCGCCAGGTATTCTGTGTACGATTTTTCCGATCCCTGAATCCACGATTTTGATTCGATGGTACGACTGCCGCGCCTGCCATGGATGATCATTTTGCTAAGTGATATTTTATTATCCGATCCGATATTATCGTCCACACGCTGTAAAATTTGCTGGGCAGACAGGGACTGCGCTGTGAGTTTCCCATGAATTCCGCCAGTTAATACCCACGATAGAATACAGATGCTTCCACAAATATTTCTGACACGTCTGTTTTCAATATTTCCATTCAACCATTTCATGCTTCAAACTCCTTGGTCAATTGTGATGTTTGACGTCTGTAAATTCCCAGTCCGGAGATGCTGGTTCCAAGAGTGGTGGCGAGTATTCCGGGTACAAAGCCGATTGCAAAACTGGCTGGTGTAATTCGGGCACGCATTACATTAGACATCATCATTGAGGCGTTTTTCATCATCGACGAGATATCAAAGCCATGTACCTGCAAATAATAGGCGAATAGTAGTCCCACGGCGGTACCGAGAACCGATCCCATGCAGCCGATGACAAACGATTCCAAAATCAGCGATCGATACAAATGAGCTTTCGATTCTCCCATTGCCAGCCGAATACCGAATTCTCCATAACGACGCAAACTTCCCATCAATCCGGCATTCCAGAGTACGATTGACATGACGCTCACAAAAATAACAATAACAAAACTGGTCGCAGATGAAATCATCTCCAACGTCTGCGATAATCCGTACTGTTCGCTTAACGCCAGCATGACCGGTGCGAATTCGCCAGTCTTATCACTGTACTGTTGATTAAATTTTTGCTCGATCACTGCTATTTGTTGGGGACGATAAATCATATCACTGGAGAAACCGAGAATCTCACCCGCCGCATCCTGCATGTCCAATGCACGTTGGATATCCTGCACATCAGCGATAACAGCACCACGATCCATGGCTGCAACGCCAAAGTTAAGGGTGCCCACAATTGTGAAGTTTGCCGTAGCCATACTGCCGTACATAGTAGCGCTGATTAAAGTAGCTGTTTCGCCAATATTGACATCCAAACGCTGTGCGAATTCATCACTGATTAATAGTTCTCCCGGTTTTTCCGGAAGCCGGCCACGTACCACCGATGATTTAAGATTCAGGATGGAAATTTCATGTGATTGCGGCGCTAGCAAATCGACGGCCATTCCCATTACCGGACCCTGAACCCGGGTTTCACCGTTGGAATCAGGGATATCCAGCAATCCGCCAAACCGGATGCGCGGCGTCCAGATCATGTTTGGCCATTCTGTATTTAATTGATCGATGAGTTTTGATACGCCAATATAAGCCAGGTCGTTAGGGATCTGGTCAGCTTCCTTAGCATAGGCACGGGACATAATTTTAACGTGCCCTGTGCTGAAACTGGCATTGGCGCGAATCATATCAGATTCAGTGCCGCGTATCCAGCAATGCATTAGCACTGTTAACATCACACCGGAAAGAACTACCAATACGGGAAATAAACTTCTGGAGCGATCCCGCAACAAGCCTTTAATAATAAATTTTATCATGCCATGCGTCCTCGTAACGCTTCGGTTGGTTTTAGTTTTGCAATGCGTCGTGCAGGGAGAAAACTAACGATTGTTGTCACAATCATAACCAGAATGGTTGTCGTCACCACCAGACCCAACGAATAGGATGGGAATAGTTTGTCGCCAATAGCGAATCCATAACTATCAGTATTTTCAGGGAGCGACCACCCTACTTTTGCAAACAGCGCCAGTAACGGTGTCCCGTATAATGCCCCGACAAGCACGGCCAGAACACTGTGCAACGCTCCTTCCAACGTAAATAATTGGATGACTTTCACACGCGTCAATCCTAGAGCCATTAGTGTACCCATCTCTTTACGACGGCGGAAAATCGATAGCACCTGTGTGTCAAAAATTGCCAGCATGGCTAATAACAGCAATATGATATACATAATACTGGAGCCTATTGATTTGGATTTCACCATATCACGCAGGTCCTTTAGTAAACAATCGAGGTTTTCAAATTGCCACGTATCATTGGTAGCTGGCGGCTCCACTCCTTTTGCAAGGGTAATAATTGTTGCCTGCCCGATCATTCCGGTCATATTCTGAAGTTTTTTGAGTGGAAGCCAGATCGTGCCGTTATCAACAGATTGCACCGATGTTGTCATGACCTGCACGATGGTGGCCTCTTGCGCATCATACGTTCCGTTTACATCACGCCATTGTATAGTAACAATGTCACCGATTTTCAAGCCAGTATTTTTAGCCATGCGGGCGCCAATTAACGCCGGGATGGCCGCATCGGATTTGGCCAGGAATTCGCCGGGAATCCCCATAACGGATTGATTCGGATCGATGCCTTTAAGTAAAACAGTCTGAAGACGACCATTGGGGTACATGGTAGCAAAAGTAATCAATATGGGCGTGGCTTTGCCGTTATCCACCAATATTTGTAACGTTGGCGGGATTGCTCCATGGGCATCTTCCAATGTTAACGGGTCGTAGCGATCGTAATTTGCATGCCAGTACTGGCCATTGCCATATTCCATATGAATCATGGCGTCGGCGGCCTGCTTGTTCATGCCTTCCAGCAAACCTTGCGACCAAATAATCGACACAAATGCAAACGATAGCACCACCACATTTAACCATGTACGAATGCCCGCCCCCAACAAATTGCGCAATGCCAAACGGGGGATTATCATGATTGGTTTCTCCTTTTTTAATCTGGTGGGCATCCATCTGATTCTGGCCTGCTACCCGCAAGCGGGGCAGAACAGAATCGTCCCCCTTTTCAATGAAGGGGAATATTCTATTTCGCCCCGCTTGCGGGCTGCGAGATGGAATCAGGGGGATGCTGAGCACCAGTACAAATTTAATTAACAAACTTTTCATTCACTCAATCCGAACTTATGAGGGAAGTGAATGGAGATAATTTGTCTAAATCATGCCGGCTGGCACAACTCATCACTTGCCACGTGTCCATCAATAAGAGAAATCTTGCGGCGTAAATATTGTACCACTTTCGCATCGTGAGTGGAAAATAGAAACGTTGTACCCAGTTCTTTGTTCAGCGTTACCATAGTTTTTAAAATGTGATGAGAATTTTCCGCATCGAGATTGGCAGTAGGTTCGTCAGCGAGAATGATCGCCGGCCTTTTTACAATAGCACGTGCAATTGCCACACGCTGGCTTTGGCCGCCGGAAAGTTGTGCTGGTTTGGATTTGGCTCGATCTGCCAGATTTACCCATTCGAGAGCCTCAAATACCATTTTTTTTCGTTCATCGGCAGACAATCCCAGCAGAAGCAGAGGAAATTCGACATTTTCAAATACACTATAGACTGGCAGCAGGTTAAAAGTCTGAAAAATAAATCCGATGTGATGATTTCGTAATTCGGCGGCTTTGCGACTTGACAGCGATTCGATTTGATTGCCAAGCACGGTGGCGCTGCCTTCAGAAGGGGAATCTAAAGAACCGATAATATTCAGCAGCGTCGTTTTGCCTGAACCACTCGGTCCGACGAGTCCGGCAAATTCACTTTTGCTAAAGTGCAGGCTGATATCGTTTAAAGCGACAATTGTGTGTTCCCCCAGCGGATAGCGCTTGAACAGTCCCCGGGTCTCGATGATGACGTCATTTTTCATGTGTATTGTCCATAGGTTTATCAATGATTAAATACCAACATCAGTTGTATTCCTTTGCCACTGTATAACTGATTATTCTGATTTTGATAAATCGCATACTTAACCGGATTCCAAAATCCGATCAAAAAACAACTCCAGTGATCATATGTCCGCTTCCAGTTGACAATTCGATAGAAATTGTGTTCGTTATGGTCGTAATAAAATATTCCCATTAATTGATCGATGATTCCCAAAGGATAGTTTACTGATAAACTGGACAAGGTTGTACCTTCTCCCTGCTCGAATGGTTTATCCATAGCTTCAAACTTGAACAGCTCTGTCATGACATTTAAACCGTTGCCTATCTCAAAAGTATAATCCATACCAATGTTCAGCCAACGCTGCCAGGTAAACGGGAACCAATCACTGCGCTGATAACTCCATACGGCCTCACTCCAAATACCGATTCCTACATCCCACTTTCCATCGACACCCAGCCGTTGTTCGGGAATTTGAAAATCGTCCTTCGGAATTAAATGATACACAAACGGTGGCACCTGATCGACCAGCCATTTCTCCACATCCATAATACGGTGATGATAGGACAATGCCATTTCACCGCGCCACACAGGCACTTGCACACGCCCACCAAATTCGGCGCTATGTTTGTTCGATGGAAAAATCTCCCATCCTTTTGTCCCATCGCTACTATAGAGGCTCCATAGCCATACATTGGTATTATTTAAAAAGTAGTAGCGAAATAGCGCCGCCCAAACGCCATCAGTAATTTGCAATGGATCGCGTGGATCGATCTGGTCGAACCACATCAATGGACGCAGGATACTCGCCGAACCGAAATTTATTTTCTGAAGGCCAATCCGCATTTCATATTGATTGCCGGCAAACCGTAGCCATAGCCGGTATAACTTGTCGTCCCAATTTGAATTTGTCGACTTCAACGACGTTATCTGTGATACGCCAAAAAGATTGAAGGTCCCCTCAAAACTTAAACTATTAGTCGACCACTGTTTCTCGCTAAAAAGGCCGGGCATGTAGCGCAAACCGAGGTATGTCTGTCGTGGTTCTTGTTCGGATATCGTGGCCCAGGAACTAAGTTGGCCGGTCCAGTTGGCAACGCTGCCATGGCCAGTGCTAGTTTTTAAAATTAGGATTAGTATGAAAATAGCGGTTCGTCGGAGCGTAACCATTTATGCTCCCTGTCGTTGGTTGGATTGGGCGACGATTCCATAAAAAAAGAATTTTACCAGTTCAGCCGTTATTTTTTTAGGAGAATCGTACAGCAATAATAGCTGTTTATCTGTGCTCATTTCGATTATTTTATTTAAAATGTAAAGTAAGAACTGCGGGTGTATGTCTTGGCGTATATCGCCTTTTTGTTGGGCTTTGCTGAAATCATCTATAATGGCTTGCATATTTGCTTGCCGATAGCGAATAAGCAAATCGTGAATTTCCGAAAGACTGTCAAGTGTCAATTCATTAAAAAATTCCTGACTCATATTTTCAGTGATACAAATCTTCATATCCACGATCTGTTGCACTTTTTCAACGTAGGGAATGTTTGCCTCCATGATCGAACGGTATTCAACCATTGCATCTTCATTCAATTGAATAACAATATACTTGGCCAACTCAATTTTATTGGGGAAATGTTTGTAAAACGTCATTTTACTGACATTGGCTTTGCGGCAAATTTCGTCTATGCTAACCCGGCGGATACCATGTCGCATAAATAAATCTGTGGCAGTGCTGATGAGCTTATCAATTTTGGAAGAAGGCGTATCCATATTTGTTGGGCTTTACTTATTTAATTTATGTTTACGATATTTATCTTTTTAAATATATTTCGTAATTTCAATATAACATCGTCAAGTAATAAAGTCAAGCAAAAATTGTCAACATGGTAATAAAGTTCAATAATTAATTTGGAATTGGTTGAATTATTGACCATATTTTGTGTGTCATTATTTTTTAGTTTCAATGAAAAAACATGATAAGCTATAAAATAAAATATGAATGCAGGATTGATTGTCATCACGAATCGTCATAGTAGTCTTATCTAAATAATTAAGAACAAAGTTGCTTTTCAACAATTTCAATCTCTGATTCACTGAAACAGTGGTATTTAACCCATCAATAGGAGGAGTTTAATAATGCGAATCGTTGTACTTGATGGCTATACATTAAATCCCGGTGATCTTTCATGGGCAGAACTGGAGGCGTTAGGCGAATGTGCAATATACGATCGTACACCAGTTGAACTGGTATTTTCTCGCTCGGTAGATACCGAAATTTTATTGACGAATAAAACCGTTATTCAGAAGCAATTGATCGATCAATTGCCTGCTCTGAAATACATTGGAGTGTTGGCTACTGGTTACAATGTTGTGGACATTAACGCGGCAGCAGCGCGCGGAATTCCAGTAACAAATGTACCAACGTACGGAACGGATTCGGTCGTGCAAATGGTGTTTGCACATTTGCTGCATTTTTGTCGCCGGATTGCGGAGCACAGCGCCGGTGTGCGCGAAAGCCGTTGGACGAATTCAAATGATTTTTGTTATTGGGATTATCCATTAATTGAAATCACCGATCTTACCATGGGAATTGTGGGATTGGGGCGAATTGGCACTGCGGTTGCGCATATTGCAAGCGCATTTGGAATGAAAGTAATTGCCTATGACCCGATGGTTACAATATCAGAAATGACCGATGTGGAAATGACAGACCTTCAGTCATTATTCCGAATCAGTGATGTCGTCAGCCTGCACTGTCCGTTAACCAGAGAAAATCAGTCGTTTGTAAATGATGAATTGTTAGGATTAATGAAGCCGACTACATTTCTTATTAATACAAGTCGCGGACAGTTGATTGATGAATCCGCCCTGGCTGATGCGCTGAACAACAGTATCATTGCCGGCGCTGGTTTGGATGTGCTTGTTACGGAACCACCCGCAAGTGACAACCCGTTATTGACGGCGCGAAACTGTTTCATTACACCTCATATTGCCTGGGCTACTCGGGCAGCACGTAGTCGTTTAATGAACACAGCGACTGCAAATGTTAAGGCTTTCTTGCGAGGCGAACTGGTCAACGTAGTAAATGGAATTTGATGATACTGGATTTTAATTGTCTGTTATTCATCGTCGCCTGAAGCGGCCAATGATTTATATCGAACACGACCATAAATTGGACATTTACATAACCCAATCTATGATTAAAATATTGGTCATTTTTGGCTATTAGCTAATGACCAAATGCCAATAGCGTATTAAGGATGGCATCGAACCAACCGCTCAATAAATATGATCGATTAAAGTACAACTGTGGAAAAGTAATAGCATTATTTAGTCGCGCGGACACAATACATCCCCGGTTGTTCATCCGCTTGTAAAACAGTGAAATGGTGTTGCTCAAGCATTGCTCGCATCTGTGGGGGCCGTGGCAATTGATGCTGACGAACAGGTTCATTTAATGTAGCATGAAAGGCATTAATTTGCCGGCTGCACTTTAAATGAAAGATACATAATTGACCGCCGGGTTTGAGCAAGCGGAAACACTCGGCTAATACCTGATGTTGATTGGCAAAGTGCGGGAAGACATGGAATCCGATAATGCGATCGATGCGACCTGATTGGAAAGGGAGATGCAGCGCATCTGCGCACACAGCGCGGATATAAGGAAATGATCGATAGGCACGGCTTGCCATATTTATCGCGAAATCAACAGCGAGTAGCAAACCGGTTGGTACTATCAACTCCCGGATAAACGCCGCCAATACACCGGTTCCGCAGCCCAAATCAAGTACAGTATGCCCGATCGCCAATCCGGTATTCGTGAGTATTTGGCGGATGTACGTCTCCCGCCCGCTAATATTCATATCCCATGTCGCGGCAAGACCGTTAAAATAGCCACTTGTTTCCTGGTCGAGCGAATTCATTTTTTTTGAATGATCCCGTATTTTTGAAACAACATGATTGTCAGGGGAATGACAATGAGCAGCATGATAATTCCCGGGATGGACACGGTGAGATCAGCAATAGTAAGCGTTTTAAACGGAAGTCCGAACAGAGGCAGAATTAACCAGAGCATAATGATACGCGCTAATCGCATGGCAATCACCCCTGATAATAAGCTTAAGAAATGATGCAAACGAAACCTGTGATAGCACAGGCCCACTGTTAATATAGCTACGAAACCTTCCGCCACCATGACCACACCAGTAGGGAACAGCGGCGGCATACCAGTCGTGAGCGCGGATATAATTGGGCCTAAAACGCCCACAAGCACGGAAACCGGAAATTCAATCAGGAAACCAGCCAGCAGAATCGGCAAAAACATGGGCAGAAATGCTTTGCCGATACCCATCGTATGGAACAGTATAGGTACGGTAATGCATAGTGCCAGAAAGACAGCGACGAGTGTCACTTGCCTGGTTGGAATTTTCATTATAAATTTATCCTATCGTTTCCGGTTTTTTAATGGAATTGGAAACGCTACGTTTATGGTTCGTCCTCTTACGGGTTTGATAATATACTCGTTAAGGTTCAAAATGTAACGTTGCCTGAGTCCGCCTTAGGCGGAGCAACACTTCCACAAATCCTTAGCGCTTGTTGGTCCGCCGTGGCAAACTCAGCCAACGATTAATATCAGGATGAATAAATGTTACAAACCAACCCTTAATGAGTACAATCCAAAGCAAGGTATTGGATAATTCATTTCCGGCCTATCTATCCTGAATTATTCAAAAACTTATTCTGAATTGGGCGTAATACTTATATTTTCAAATTGTTGATCGGTGGTCGATTCTAAAACTCGGTTTTCGTATATAAATTCTAAGTACTGCACCATTCAGGTTGTCTGGACTCCCATGTCCAGCTTTCCTTGTATTTTTAAAGGAAAACAGGCTGGGCTTAATTAATTATATGGTTATGCAGAAAACTCAGCTAAAGGTTTGTTGTTTTATAATCGTTCCGCCGGTCTCCGGCGGAATGCAGAAAGGACGCTCCGC